>NZ_PGCL01000003.1:300000-568879 GCF_004297185.1 Methanofollis fontis | reverse complement strand
TAGCGGCCATAGCAGTGGGGATACACCTGGACTCTTTCCGAACCCAGAAGTTAAGCCCACTTACGTATTGTCCGGTACTGAGTTGTGAGAACACTCGGGAACGACAGTGCGCTGCTATCCCATCCTTTACATTGAAAATGTCTATTCTGGTTCGATTATCTCTTGATTCATGAGCGGCTGCCGTCCTGAACATTGTGCATTCCTGTTTACTGTTGCTGCTCTTAGTCCGAATGCCGCTTCTTCCCATGCCTGTGCAAGGATTCGTCGATAATAGCGGTGGTCATATTCCTCTGCATCCCACACCGGAACGGCCTGATGCCGTCCCGCGTCCGCCACTACATACCTGACTGCCATGCCCGGTGAGAGGTCGGCACCTGCATTGCGGTACGCCGCCACTGCCGATGCTTCGAGACTCTGTTTTTTCCGGTCGAGCGAACTGAGATCGCGCCTGATTGCGAGATCTGTGGGATCTGCCTCTCTCAGTCCATCGACAAAACCCTCATAGATCTCATAGAGAGATCCGTACATCGCTCCAAGGTCTGCCGGTGACTCTGCCATTTCCATCTGCTCGAAGAGTGCATTCTGCATTCTCCTGATATACTCTGGTGTATCCTGCCGACGCCCCATCACGCCCCGCACCCGCATCCTGCTATCGCTACGGCGGCCGAAATATGACGTATAGGCCCCGGAGCCATCCGACTGGGGGAGAAAGACGACCCAGTCATAGTGCTCCGCCTCCATCATCACCTCTGCATGCTCTTCGATCCGCTGCTGGAGAAGCCTGATATCGCCATCTCCGGCCACCCAGAGGGCGTCAACCAGTCCATGCAGGACAGAATAGTCCATTGACTCGGCGATGCGCCGTGATGCCGAAAGGATGTCTCTGGCGATTGCCGTGATCTGCTCGTGCACCTCGATCCGCCCGAACTTTGCGTTCTTGTAGCCGGTATACCCAAAACTGGTGACAAGCATCCACTTGAGCACGGCATCGATGCCTGCCACAGATGGATCGGTTTTTTTCTGCCTTTTTGTCTCTATCCTGAACCTGAGAAGGGGATCGAGGACCGATGGAAGAAAACCCTGCCCTGAATCGGGTCGGTCGATGGTCTCGGGGGAGAGGTTGTGCCTGACAATGATCGTCGGGTAGAATGAGGTGAAGTCGAGTTGTGTTACGCCGCTGTAGATGCCGGGTTCTGGCTGGAGAATGATTCCCCCCCGCTCCACCTCCCGGACTGTTTTGATTGCACGGGGTGTTTCAGGATCACCTTTTCTGAACGGCACCGCGATCCCTCGTTTCAGTGCCTCAAAGACCTCGTAACCGGAGATCAGGGAACCGGGCGTGAGGCGACATATGAGGTTGGGGGGGAGGGCCGTGAGGCGGGAGAGCGCCAGCACGCCGGCAAGACCGCCCTCCCGGTAATTGAAGCTCTGTGCTGTATCGATGAGCACCCGCCCCTCCGGGATGATTGCGCCGGGTCGGTACCTGGTCTTTCCATAACTCTCGTATGATGACTCCTGCATCTGGCGATAACGGCCATTTCTGCTGAAGGAAAATGGTAACCCTTCGACCTCGGCGGTCCGGGCAATCGCTGCCGTCCAGACATCTGCATGCGGGAAAAAAATTACGTCCGGGTCTGCAGCGAAAACCTCCTCCAGAAGGGAGGCGACCATCCCGGTCCAGCGCCCCCTGATCATAGTATTTCCCACCTGAAAGGACTCAGGGTGGTGATCGAGGTAGGGTCTGCCCCGTGCGGCAATCTCAAGGGTTGTGAGGGGGTGCTGGTGCGATATGGTGAACGCCCCCTCTCCCGGCATGGCACAGGGTGTGACCCCGAACGCTGCACAGAGGCGCTGCTCGGGACGGATATCGACGTTGAAGACCTCTGCAGTGTAGTGTGTCTGCTGTTCGATCAGTTCGGCGGTATGGCGGGGTGCTGTGATGGAATATCCGGTTCGCCGACCATGGAGCGTGCTGAATGTACACTCCCTGCAGTCTGTTTCTCTCTCGAGTGCCTCGATCATCTGCCAGTGCAGGTGCGGATCCTGAAGAGAGAAGAGAAAGGGAGCAGGAACCGGTTCGCGCCGGCATCTGATCTCGCCCCCCTCCTTCTCCCAGATGTCGACCGCACCGTTGTGCGGTGCCAGATCAAGGATCCACATCAATGTCCTCTCCCTATTCGAACTGTCCGGTCCGCCTGTTCTGTGACTGCGGCAAGAGTCGGGTCGAACCCGGTGGCACAGATGATGACGGTGGCGGAGAGGGCAAAATCGCGGCAACCTCCCGCAAACACCATGGACAGTTCCGTCAGATCACCGAAGGTTTCACGGTCATATTCGATGATGACAGTGCTCTCGCTGGCTGTTTGCAGGATGGTGATGACCTGGAAGGCGGTAAGTGCCCTCCGTACAGAAAAACCGGGATCAGGGATCCGGATCGTTCCGACCAGGCGTGAATAGTTGGGGGAGATGTAGAGGGCCCGACTGTCTGCAGCATTCAGGCACTCCTCCAGCACGCGCCGCAGCATGTTCTCCGGTGCCACAAGCACCGAGATGGCGGATGAATGCAGGATGGATGAGATGAAACAGGGGTCGGGCATGGTGGCGAAGATCTTCTCCGCATACCGATATGAGTGATCGCCGTGTGTGCGGGGTGAAAGTTTACTTCCTCGTGGAAAGGAAGCGGGTGTGGGCCAGCATCAGGTCGGTCCTTGTCAGAAAACCGGAGAGAATGAATGGGTCATCCTCACGGACCACCGGCAGGTGATGGATGTCGTGCTCGATCATCACCTGGAGCGCCTCCTCAAGGGTGCTGGTCTCAGCGATCGTCACCACATTCCTGCTCATCCGCTCGCTCACCGGCAGCGAGAGATCCCCGTCTGCAAGGAGTTCCCGGACATCCCGTGTGGTGATGATCCCGACGATCCGGTTGCCTTCGAGCACCGGGTAGCCCGTATGGTGTGTGGTGGTGATGAGGGAGAAGACCTTCTCGCAAGGGTCGGTGGGGTCGAGGGATATGACGGCAGGGCGCCCCACCATCACCTCCTCAACACTGATCTCCTCCAGCACGTCGACGGAGAATTCTCCCCTGTGCGCTCCGGACTGTGCCTTGTTTGGTACCTGCTCGATAAAAATTGTCTTTTCACCGATGAGCACATGGGCAACGGCCACCGCACCCATGGCCGGTACAAAAAGGGAAAAGTTTCCGGTCATCTCTACCACCATGATCATCACGGCGATGGGGGCATGTGAGATGGCGCCGAAACAGGAGATCATCCCCACGACCACAAAGCCTGGTATGATCTCCGGGGGGATGAGGGAGGGGATCACGATGTGCAGGGCCATGCCGATGGCACCTCCGGCGGCACCGCCGATGACGAGGCCCGGGGCAAACACACCTCCACTCCCGCCGGAACCGACGGTCAGGGATGTGGTCAGGATCTTGACGAAGGGGAGGACGAGCAGGACCGAGAGGGGCAGCATCGAGTAGAGGGCGAGCTGGACAAAACCGTAGCCGGTGCCGAGTCCTCCAAGCCCCATCATCGCTGTCTCGGGGGAGATGTAGCAGAGGGAGACGACGATGGCCCCGGTCAGGAAGGCGCCGGAGAGGGGTTTGATATGGTTCGGGATCCGGTGCTTCTCGAAAAACGACGAAAATACCTTTTTTGTCCCGTAAAATGTCTGGATATAGAGGATTCCGAAGACGGCGGAGAAGGCGCCGAGCAGGAGGAAGAAGGGGAGGTGCACAACCGACCAGTCCACCGATACCGGGGAAAACACCGGTTCAAATCCTTCAAAAAAACCAAATATTGCATAACCGATCACTGAGGCCAGGAAAGCGGGTACTATTGCATCGGATTCGAAGTCTCGGGTGTAGAGGATCTCTGCTGCCAGAATGGCCCCGCCGAGCGGGGCCTTGAAAATCGTTCCGATGCCCGCCCCGATGCCGGTGGCGATGGCGATGCGGCGTTCACGCTCGGAAAGACCCAGGAAATCCGCCACCATCGATCCGAACCCGGCGGACATCTGGGCGGTGGGACCTTCACGCCCCGCACTTCCGCCGGTGGAGATGGTGATGATGGCGGTCAGCGCCTTGAGGAGGGGGATGCGGCGCCTGATCCTCCCTTCGCCATGGAAGGCGCGGATCGCCGCGTCAGTCCCGTGCCCCTCCGCCTCCGGAGCGTAGGTATAGACGAGGAGACCGGAGAGGAGACCGCCAAGGCAGATCACCGGCAGGATCAACCATGGAGATTGCGGTGGGGACCACATGGCGATCTCGGTGAAACTCTGCCCCTCCTCAGGCAGGGAATAACCGACGATCGTCTCCATAAAAAAATGTGTCCCGATCTTCAGGCCTTCGAAGAACAGGAGGGCGCCGACACCGGAGATGACCCCGACAACGATTGCAATGAGGAATACTCGTTGATACGTGATGGCGCCATCGGACATGGTTTTCCTCATACATATTGCAGAGCAGATGAGAAAAAGCATTTCATCCGGCCATTTTTTCGTCAGGGCGACTGTCCGGGGGAGGAAGCGGGTGAATGCTGGATTCTGCGCGCCCGGTGTGGCATCCCCTGTTTTCGGCGCGTATTCGGGCTGAAATATGGCGGGATCAGGGGTCGGACGAGGCGATATGTATTAATTTTGGCCATTTGTAAACTATTTCATATTTACTTCTTGATCCTGATCGGTGGTGTCTGACACCCACAGTCATGGGAGTTCTGGCATCAGATTAGAAAGTGTTTAATACGATTTGACAAGAGTGTTGTTTAGCCTATACGAGAAAGACTTTATAGTGCTGGTATAGGTAGGACGTTTAAGAGGTGTAAGAAGAATGGTGTTCCATCCTCCAGTAGCAATCGTCGCCAAAGCAGGCGATGCAGGGAAGTATAAGACGTCCCTGCCAGCGTGGAACATGATCCTGAGGGGATTCATGGCCGGTGCGTACATCGCCATCGGCGGCGCCCTCGCTACAGTCTGTAGCACGGGTGTCTCGACTTTCCTCGGAGCAGGTTTCGCAAAACTCATTCTGGGTGCTGTTTTCCCTGTTGGGCTTATTATCATCGTTCTCACTGGTGCTGAACTCTTCACCGGCGATGCGATGCTCGCTCCGATGGCCGCGTTTATCCACAAGATCTCGTGGGCCAGTGTGATCAATCTCTGGGTCTGGGTATATATCGGCAACCTTATCGGTTCGATCGTCTACGCCTACCTGATGGCCGTCGGTCCGTTTACCTCCTGGGATGCAGCGGGCGCCGGCACTGCAACCGCATTCGGTCTTTCTGCTGTGAATATCGCCGCAGGAAAGGTCTCATATGTTGGTCTTGCAGCCCAGTGGTCGCTCTTCTGGAAGGCAATCGGCTGTAACTGGCTCGTCAACCTCGCCATCCTCCTCGGCATCTGCGCCGACGACCTGATTGGCAAGTTCTTCGGCATCTGGTTCCCGATCATGGCTTTCGTTTCCACCGGATTCGAGCACTGTGTCGCAAACATGTATTTCATCCCGGCAGGTATCATGACCGCCCCCTACCTCACTCCTGAGCAGGTGGCGATTGTGGGCGCAAAGCTCCAGAGCCTGAACTGGGTCACCATGTGGACCAACAATATCATCATGGTCACCATCGGCAACACCATCGGTGGCCTGCTCTTTGTCGGTGTCCTCTACTGGGTCGCCTTCAAGAAAGAAATTGCCGCACTCAAGTAAGCAGTGTGTACAATGGAAATCAGAAATGTCAATGTGCGAATGTCGGCCCTTTCGATGGCCGTATTCGCCTTTTTTTCAGTTTTGATCGTCATCACGGTCGTACTGACCGGTGAGCTGTCGTTTCTCGTCTGGGCGGTTCCGACGCTGATTGTCCTGCTGATCATACCGCTGGCCCTGAACTATTTGAGCCAGAAACAGTATGCCGATCTGCTTCCTGTGTATGAGGCAGAGTCAAAGGACTACCGCATCAAGGCGATCAATGCCACGATGATCGGTTCTCCGGTACGGATCCGCGGCATCGTTGAAAAAGCGATGTTCCGTTTCCTGAACAGGCCTCAGTTCGTTGTCGCTGACAGGAGCGGAGAAATCTCGGTGAAGATGTTCACCACGCCGCAGGAAGATGTGAAGGAGGGCGACCATGTCGAGGTGCTCGGACTGGTCATCAAGCGCTACATCGCAACCGGCGATCCGGTGATAAACTGCGTCTCGATCCGGAAGATCGATCCGGAAAAAAAGAAGCAGACGTAACCTCTCTCTATTTTAAAAGGTGGGGATTTCTCACTCAAAGCCTCGTTTCAGCCCTTCGTCCATCGGAGATTTCGCCTCCCGGTTCAATCGCTCGATATAGTCATCGAAGAGGTGAATGCGGGTGCTCACCGGGAAGGGGATCCGCAGCGTGGAGATCACCGCCTCGCCGGTGTCAAGGGTCTGAATTTCGGTATCCATCCTGGAAAGATCCTGTTTTGCGCTGCTCCCGATGATGTCGCGGTCGCCCCTGTCGCCGAGTCCCATCACCACAAAGGTGTTGATCTGGGCGAGCACACGGGCGTCGATGTTCTTCGGCTGCTGGGTGATCACGCAGAGACCCACACCGAACTTTCGCCCCTCCATTGCCGCCTCCCTGAAGATCTGTGTCCGCCGCCCACCCGCACCGAGGACGCGCTGGGCCTCCTCGATGGCGATGAGCACCTGTGGGGGCTCTTCTTCCCGGTTCACCCCCCATTCACGGTGCCGCCCCAGGATGCCGCGGGTGATCACCGAGAGCACGAAGAGTTCGCTGCGCTCGCCCATCTTTGGTATATCGATGAGCACCACCCGGTTCTCGTCGAGGGCCCGCACGATCTCGCTCAGGGCAGATCCTGACGGCTTCAGGAAGGCGGCGTTCGTCCCGGTGAGGATCCGGACGTGCCGGGCGATCACCTTCAGGCTGCCCGGGTGGAAACCGCGCAGGCGTTCCGCGATTGCCCTCCCCCCCTCCTCCTCCGGGTAGGTGGCAGGTTTATCGGGATCAAAGGTGTCGAAGTCGACGTTGCTGAAGAAGTCGATAAGGGCCGATCCCCCCACGTCTTCAAGGATCTCGAGCACGTCGCGCTGGGCGTCGGAGTGGTCGAAGAGCAGGTTGAGGTCAGATGCCCGTACATCGTCGTATTCAAGCCTGAGCCGCGAGAAGGTGTAGGTCCTGATCTTTGCATCATCGATGGTGAAGACCGAAAGCCCGTCCCGTCCTGCAGTATTGTGGACCAGACCCTTTGTGGCCTCCATGGTGGATGAACGCCCTCCAGTGGCGTATTCGCCGTGCGGGTCGACGATGAGAAGACCGAATTTCTTCTCTTTCATGCAGGAGGCGCAGAAGACCTTCATGAAGTTGCTCTTGCCCATGCCGGTCGTTGCAAACACCCCCATATGCTGGGCCATCACCCGGGCATGGAGTCCCACCGGCACCCCCTCGAGCACGCCCTGCCCGGTCTTCATCACCCCGACTTCGATCTCCCCCATCATCTCTCGCAGAAATGCGAGATCCTCCGCGGTGGCGACCGACACCGCCGAGAACTTGGCCGGGATCGTCTTGGGTTTCCTGAAGGCGCTCTCGCCGTCAAGGTAGCCGAGGGGGACCGCCTCGACGCCGAGGAATACGTCCTCTCCGATGGTGTAGAACCGGTTTGTATAGGGCCGGGTGTCCCAGTTGGGATCAGAAAAATTGCAGTCGTGCACAAGGTCGGTGACCTTTGCAAAGAATGTCAGACCCTTTGCATCGTCACTGATCCGGACCAGATCGCCGATGCAGAGGAGTTCGTCATGGGGAACAATGAAGCGGTAGGCAAGGACGCTCCTGCCGATAAGCCGGTATTTTGCGCTGTCCCGGGTATCAATAGCGTGCAAATTCATCATGGTAATCACCAAAATATGAGGTATAGTCGGATTCCTGCATCCCCATCCCGGCCATCCGCCCCCTGAGTTCCTGCCTGACGGACTCGGTCTGATCGGCGGTGATGGCTGCGAGGCGGTGGGCATCGAAGAGGGGATAGGGATATCCCGTCACCCTGCCGTCGTCGGCATAGGCGGAGAGGGCGGAGAAGACGGCTGATACCTCCGTCGTCCCGCATCCCTCGGGCAGGTCCACTTTGAAGGCCCGCGGTGAGCAGCGGTGGAGGGATGCGACATAGACCGACTCGAAGTGCCACTCCCGGTGGTGGACGGCATCGAGGAGGTGGGGAGGGATCTCCAGGTACCAGGGGCCATGGATCCCGCTCTCCCGCGCCAGCGCCTCTGCCGACTGGACGATCGGGATGCCGTCCCCCCATGTCGAGGTGGCGGCCTTTGTCACCGCGGCGATATGCACGCCCTTCCTCCGTGCGTCCGTGAGGATCCGTTTCATCACCTGCCTGAGCGCCCCGTGGTTCACCCGCAGGGTGCCGTCGATGAGCAGCACGTCACCCTCCCCCAGGATCGCCGCCACGCGGGAGAGCGTCCAGTACTCGAGGGTGTCCCTGAGGACGGCGGCGGCGCGGGATCGGTCCTCATTTTCAAGAGGTTCGAGGGGGTCGTCACCAAAACACTCGAAATAGAGATCTTCATACCCTTCGTTCGTCTTCTCCGGGCCGATACGGACGAGCCGAAGGGGTGTCTCGCCGGCATGGACACGTGCTCCCAGATGGAAGGTGGTCTCGACCGCCCTCACGGCGGCGACGGAGAAACTCCCGCTCTCGAGCACCATGGCATTGCTTCCGTCGACAGCCGAGATATGCCCGGCAAATCCGGGGAGGCACGGCTGGAAGGATTCTGCATCAAACCCACCCTCTCGTGCAAACCGCTGTGCCAGGTCGGATGGGCGGATCCGTTCCATCCAGCTCATGATCGCCGAGAGATCAGACTGCTCGGGGGGGATCATTCGACGCACTCCACCCGGCTCTGTTGACCGGGGCCCGCCTCAACGCGGAGCGTTGTCTCGAACTCCTCCTGCACCTCGCCGATATGGGAGATCAGAAGTATCTGGGGGAAATGCGCCTCCTGTGTCCGCAGTGCTCGGATCAGGTTCGCCCTTCTTTCCTCGTCCTGACTCCCGAAGATCTCGTCGAAGATGAGGACGGTGGGGTCGCGGGCGCCCCGCACCTCGGAGAGGTAGCGGGAGAGGGCAATCCGCAGTGCAATGGCGATATCGTCCTGTTCTCCGCCGGAAAAACGGTCGGCAGGATAATCCGCGCCCATATCATTGATGAGGGGGGTGAAGTCGTCGTCGATGAGGACGGAATCGTAGCGCCCGTCGGTGATCTCGGAGAGCACGTCGCCGACCACTCCCTCCAGGTGCCCCCGCACCACGCCCAGGAGATAGGCGGCATACTCGGAGATCAGAGTGCGGGTGAGCTTGAGGCGCTCGCGTTCTGCACCGATCTCGGTCTTTTTGCTGTGGAGGGCTGCCGCACGCTCTATTTTTTCCTCATATCCTGTTTTCTTCTCCTGCCAGTGCGAGATGTCCCGCCGCCGTCCGGCGATCTCCTCCCGCAGGGCGGTGATCCTCCGGTCGGCGTCCTTTGCTTCTTCCCGCAGGGCGGAAAGTATGAGGGGATCAAAACCGAGTGCCGCCTGTCTCTTTTCACATTCGCAGAAACGCTCCGCGGCGGCGCTGAGTTCGGCACCGGCATGCGCCTGACGCTGTCGGAGCGAGGGCAAATGGCCAGTCGCAATCCTGAGCTCCTGATAGCGTTCGATACGGGAGCGGGAGGCTTCAGCAGCGCTCCTGAGCGCCTCAAACCGCTCCCTATCATATCCGAGTGCTTCAATCTCTGCAGAGAGCGCCTGAAGGTGTTTTTCAGTTTTGAGCAACTGTCCCGAGAGGGTGTTCCGTTCAGCCTCAAGTCCGGGCCGTTGGGCGCACCGTGCCTCCGCGGCCAGGAATTCCTTCACATCCACATCGAGGGCGTTCAATTCGTCCTCGAACCGTGCGATCTCGCCAGGATCGTATCGGATCGTCTCCTGCTCCCGGCGGGTGCGATCGATCTCCCAGATGGCGCCTTCTGCTGCGGTGTACAACCGTTCCCTTTCTGTTTCTTTCTGAGGGAGGGCGGCGCACTCGCCGGTGAGGCGTTCATACCGTATCTTCACCTCCCGGAGGGCGTCGCGCCGCTCCTGCACCGCACGGTGGTGCGCCGGATCATACTCGCGGCACCCCAGGTTTGCAAGCGCCTCTTCTGCAGAGAGAATGGTTGTCCGGCAGGACTGTATGTGTGTGCCCCTGGTCGTGGCCTCCGCCTCCATGGCGGCGATGCGGCGCTCCATCTCAGCAACTTCCCGGGCAGAGTCTTTGATTTCTGCGGTCCGTTTTCGGAGTTCTGCCTCTTCTGTTTTCCATCCGATGATGGCCGTATCCAGGTCCTTTATCGATGAGGCCAGTGCCGCCGCCTCTGTTTCTGAATCCTCAAGGAGGGTTGCGTGGTGGTCATGGAGGGGGCGGGTGCAGGTGGGGCAGGGTGAATCCGGTCCCAGCCTCCGGATCTCTTCCCTCCATTCGAGGAGTTCCTGCCGTTTTTTCTGGAGACCGGTCCGTTCCGATTCCGCCCGGATTATCTCCTCTGATACCCTGCGCACGGCGGACTCGGCCGTCTGGATCTCCTCCTCAGGATCGCCGCATTTTTTGATCGCCGTCCTGAGAGAATCGATACCGCTCCGGAGGCGGCCGCATTCCCGTTCCTCCTCTGCGATCGCAGACCTGAGGCGTTCGATCTCCTGTACATGGGTTCGGGCCCTCTCCAGTCGTTCCGCTTCTGCTGATACCGATTCGACGTCTGCACACTCGGCCTCAAGGGCTGTGCACTCCTCGAATTTTTCCCTGAGGTGTGTGATCTCTGCTTCGAGTGAGGCAATCGCCCGTTCGATCTCTGAAAAATGTGCCTCAGCGGTTGCGGTCCGGGCCTGTGCATCGCGGAAACGCTGCTCCTTTTTCCGCGCCTCTGCAAGGGCGACCGTCACCTCGTCTCGCCGTTCCACCGATGGCAGCAGGGCGGTGCACCGGGCTGTATCCCTGTCGATGTCCTGGAGGGCGGTATCGATCCTGGTGATTCTGGTGCGCAGACCGGAGGCCTCGGTATCGAGCACCTCCATATGGTCGCGGCAGCGCTCGTTTTTCCTGTGGCGCTCTTCGTAGTCAGAGTAATCAGTAATTGTCTGTCGATAGTCCGGTATTCGGCGCTCCAGATCCTCGCACTCGGCAACAAGGGCGGCACATCCGTCGATCTCTGCGGCAAGCCTCTGGCACTCATCCTGAAGATCGGAGATCTCCTTTTGTGCGGCCTTCGCCTGCTCTCCAAGCCGGAGATACTCGCGCTCTCGCCCCTCATGTGCGGCGATCTCGTCGGCGCGCCCTGCCTGTTGATCAGTCAGGCGGGTGCATTCCTCCTCCCTCTCGCACGTCGCCGCCGTCAGGGTCCGGATCGTCTCTGTCGCCCCCTCCAGCGCCCTGCCTGTTGCCTCCTCGTCGATCTCCGCCAGTCGCCCGCCGATCTGATCGAGGTCGCCTTCAAGCCGATCGCTCTCCTCCTTCAGGATGGCAAGACTCTCGTCCCTGATCCGGTCGATCCCGAGGACGCGCATGAACCATTCCTTCCGCCGCCCGGGCTGGGTGTCGAGGAGGGAGAGGAGATCCTTCTGTGCCGCAAACACCGTATGCCTGAAATCTGCCGGACTCATGCCCAGCAGCCGCCGTACCTCTGTCCCGACCGCCGAAACGCCGTCGGCTAGCTGCCGCCCGTCCATAAAGAGTTCGGCGTCGTGCTGGGTGGACGACACCGTCCGCCGGTAGGTGCGCCTGACGGTGTACTCGGTCCCCCCGACTGCAAAATCGAGTCTGACCTCGCACCGTTCCTTCGGACCGGCAAATGATGAGACGATATATGCCGAATTCGGTCCCCCCTGCAGCCCGAAGAGGGCGAAAAATACCGCCTCGATGATGGTGCTCTTCCCTGCCCCGTTGTTCCCGACGATGCCGGTGATCCCGTCGGCAAAACGGATCTCGGTCTGCCGGTAGCGCTTGAAGTTTTGGAGGACAAGCCTATTCAGAAGCATCGTCCGCCTCCGTCTGCCGCTGCATTGCCAGTGTCAGGGTCTCGAAACCTTTTTTCAGGGCATACTCCTCGATACCGGCGGGGAGATGTTTCTCCTGTACAAACCGCCTGAACTCCTCTGCAAAATCGATCCGGCGGAGGTCATCTCCCGCGAAACGGGTGCGCTCCTCCTCAACAGACTCGACCCGGATCCTGAGATCGAGGAGGGCACGGGTGGACTCTCTCATGCCGCTCCGTGCGATCTGTCGTTGCATCTCCCTGTTCAGCCCCTTCAGGGTGATCTGGGCCATCGCATGCTCTGCCGTGATCCCCTCCAGTCGCTTCGCGACGCTCTCTGCCGCCTCCATGGCGGACATCCCTTCGCAGGAGATGGTGCCAAGATTGAGCATCGGCGTCTTCGGGAGGGAGAGATGCTCCGCCCTTCCGCTGACGGTATCGACGACAAGACCGCCCTTCGTGTCATCGATCTCGCCGTAGGTGCAGTGCTCGATGGACCCGCTGTACCAGGCGTTGGGCGCCACCTGCACCTGCCCGTGGTAATGACCCAGGGCGATGTAGTCGAAGGCATCGGAGATCATCGCCGCATCGATCTCGTGCTCGGCAACGGTGTTGAGGCGGTGGTCCTTCAGCATGGAGGCAAGACCATGGGTGACGAGCACATTCTGGCTGGAGGGATCGATCCTGATGTCATCGAAGGCGTGCCGGTATCCGGCTGGATCGAGCATGTTCGGGATGAGGTGGAAGCGGGTGTCGCCGCACTCGACCATCTCATAGCGGTAGCGGTAGGCGGCGTGGACCTCGGCCCCATGGTATTCGAGGACCGCAAATGGGGACTGGGTATAGCGGGTCTTTGTCATCGAGTGGTTGCCGGCGATGAGGATGAGGGGGACGCCCGCATCCCTGATCAGGTCGAGGGCCGCAAGCACGGTCGTATAGGCGCGGGTCTTGGGCTTCACCATGTGGAAGAGGTCGCCGGCATGGACGATCGCGTCCGGGCGCTCCTCGAGGATCCGCCGGGTCGCCGCCAGAAAATTGTCGTACACCAGTCGTTCCCGGAGGTTCATCCCGCTCTCCGGGTCCAGTTTATTGAAGGCCGAGAGGCCAAGGTGCGTATCGGCGATATGGACACATTTCATTTAGTTACTCCTCATCTGGCCGATGGTATAAAGGAATGCTCCGTGCGTCCTGAAACTGAACGCCGGGGAAGCGTCACCACTATCTATTGAGGGGGCACAATATGAGGGTGGTGATTCTGTGACACAGCGGGCAGTGGAGGCGATCTTTCAGGCGCTCTTTCTTCTCACCGATCTGCGGGTCATGATGCGGGAAACGGCGCCATCTCATGAACTCGCAGAAGAGCGGCGGGCGAAGGCCGCAAAAACAATTGAAAAATTGAAGAAACAGATCGGAATTCTTGAACAGGAGGTGCTGCGATGAAGTGCACCGGGGGAATCGATCTCCGTGATGTCGAAGAGATGAACATCAACATCGATCCCATCCAGGCGGGCGGGCGCCTGACCGCTGATGCGATGAAGGCGGTCATCTCCTATGGGGACGGCTACTCGGTCTGCGACAACTGCGGAAAACCGTTCAGGCTGGATTATATAAACAAACCGCCCATCGCAGAGTTCCACGAGGACCTCGCCGCCTTTGTCGGCATGGACCAGGCGCGGGTGGTTCCGGGGGCGCGCCGGGGTTTCCAGGCGGTCGCCGGCACCTATGTGGGGAAGGGCGATCCGGTGATGCTCACCGCCCTCTCCCACTACACCGAGTTCATCGCCGTCGAGAATGCCGGCGGCATCCCGCACGAGATCCCGAAGGACGCTCAGAACATCATCCGGGCCGATGCGGCGGCCGAGCGGATCGAAGAGGTAACCCGCACCTTCGGGCGTCCTCCGGTGCTGCTCTTCATCGATCACGTCGACTACCAGTTCGGCAACATCCATGAGGTGCGGGAGATCGCGCGGGTCGCCCACGACTACGACGTGCCCGTGCTGCTCAACGGCGCCTATACGGTCGGGATCATGCCCGTGGACGGCAAGAGCCTTGGAGTGGATTTTGTTATCGGTTCCGGGCACAAGAGCATGGCCGCGCCCGCCCCCTCGGGTATGCTTGCCACAACGTCTGAGCGCGCCGAGGAGGTCTTCAGGACGACGCAGGTGAAGGGTGACCTCACCGGGCGGACCTTCGGGATCAAGGAGGTGGAAATGATGGGGTGCACCCTGATGGGCGTGACCCTCATGGGGATGATGGCCTCCTTCCCGCATGTGCAGGAACGGGTGAAACGCTGGGACGAGGAGATCGAAAAGAGCCGGATCGTCATCGATGCCCTCACGTCCATCGAGGGGACGGCGGTCCGCTCGGAGATGCCCCGCCGCCACACCCTCACCCGTGTGGACACGAGCCGTTCCTTTGACCGGGTTGCAGAGACCCATAAAAAGCGCGGCTTTTTCCTCTCCAGTGCCCTCAAGAAGAAGGGGATCGTCGGCGTGATCCCCGGGGCGACGAAGGTCTGGAAGTTCAACACCTACGGGATCACCCGTGCGCAGGCGGAGTATGTCGCCGCCGCCTATCTCGAGATCGCAGAGGAGAACGGGTTGTCCGTCTCACCTGCAGAATAAACTTTTTTAGTTGTCTGGATCGACTATCCGGCCATTTTTTGCCCTGATGCGCCGGAGCGAACCGAGCGCACCGTCGATGATCCCGTCCATATCGATGCGCCCCTCGCTCTCAAGGACGGCGTCGAGGTCTGCCTGTGTCGCCGGACGCCTCGGGACGGCGGCGCACGAGAGGTCCCCGGCGTTCTCATCGAAGGTGCCGATCCGCCGGGCGATCTCGATCGCCTCGTTCTTCTCGGAGGTGAGGAGGGGGCGGAGCACCGGCATGGTGGCGGCCGATTCGATCACCGCCATGTTCTGGAGGGTCTGGGAGGCGACCTGCCCCAGGTTGTCGCCGGTGACGATGGCGAGCGCCCCCTCCTGCCGGGCGACGGCCTCTGCCATCCTGAACATGAAACGCTTGCAGAGGAGGCAGCGGTAGCGGGGCACCGCGGCGGCGGTCATCGCATCGAAGAAGGGTTCCATATCCGCCACGATCAGGTCGAGGGGGTGGCCCGGACACCACGAGGAGAGGGTGGCATGATGGCGGATCACGGCATCCCGCACGTCCTTCCCCTGCCAGCGCCCGCCGTCCATGGTGAGATGGGTGATCCGGCAGCCCCGCCGCATCATCATCCATGTGGCAACCGGCGAATCGATGCCGGCCGAGAGGAGGGAGAGCACGCGGTCCTGTGTCCCGAAGGGCAGACCCCCGGGCGCGGGTATGCGCTCGTCGTAGATGAGCGCCCCGAAGGGCCGCGCCTCGACAAACACCTCATAGTCCGGATGGGTGAGGTCGACGGAGAGCCCCGGGATCGCCTCATAGATCACGCTCCCAACTTCGGCCCCGATCTGCTGGCTGGTATACCCCTCCACCCCCTCCCGGCGGGCGCGGACAGCGAAGGTCATACCGGCATGCAGGTGGCGGCGCGCCCGTTCGAGCGCTGCCTCCCCCATCTCGGGTATGGAGGTCCCGGTATGCGTGCAGACGGCGACATCGATCGCCCCGAAGGTTCTTGCCGCCGCCTGCGCGATTCTTTCGGGGTCCGGGCCATGCAACAGGATGCGGTCGCGGTGGACCTCGATTGTATGTTCGCATCCGGCCGCCGAAAGCGCATAGTCCAGGTTCTGTTCGAGTGTGCGCATATAGAAGCGTTTCACGGCCTCGCTCTTGAGAAAAAGTTCGCCGAACCGGACCACCGCCGTCCCCATCATTGTCCCTCCACCGTTGCATCCTCAAAACCGATTTCAATGATCCGTGGGATGAGTGCCTGCGCCGTCTCCTCATATCCTGCCGGCACCTCGATCCGTGCGAGTCCCCCCTCGGGGCGGACGCGGACCCTGCCCGGTATCGCCTCACGGAGCACTGCCTCCGCACGGTCGATCCGCCGGAGGATGGCGGGCGTCACCGTCGTACCGAACGGCAGGCGGGTGACAAGGCAGGAGGAGGAGGGGCGGACTGGCATCGACCATTCGCGGGCGAGTGCACAGATCTCCGCCTTCCCGATCCCGCACCGTGCAAACGGGCTGATCACCCCGAGGTCGTGGAGGGCCCGCACACCGGGGCGATCCGCCGGATCGTCGTCGGCATGGGTGCCGTCGGCAACGGCGGCACACCCATTACGGTGCGCATGCTCCACGATCGCCTCCATCATCCGTCGTTTACAGACATAGCACCGCTCCGGTGCATTGGTCCTGACCGCTTCCTCTGCGAGCATATCGATCGGGATAATGGTGTGTTCGACGCCGAGCGCCTCTGCCGTTCTCGCCGCCGCCTCCATCTCACCTGCAGGAGCGAGTCCCGTGTCCACACTGACGGCGGCCACCTCTATCCCGCTTTTCACTGCTGCCGCCAGCAGGACGGCGCTGTCCGTTCCGCCTGAGAGGGCAACGACGATTCGGCCGTGCTCACGGAGAAGACGCTGCAGGCATTCCCGGCGCATGCCGTTGTATATGGCGCTCCGATCTGATGAAGATTGGGACGGGATCGCCGTTCATGTCCCCTGAACGGCGGTGTGGTAGCGTTCCACCGCCTCGCGGACCGTCACCCTCGGCATATACACGATCACGATCCCCTCCTCCCCGAAGATCTCCTCGGCATGCGGGCCGAAGTGACCGGCGACGACGGCGTCGACCCCTTCCAGGATCACCTGATCGGCGGCGGCGATGCCGGCACCCTGTGCGATCCGCCGCCCATCGTTATCAACCACCCGGACACTTCTTATCTCCGTCCCCTCGGCCTCGACGATGGTGAAGGTATCGCCCCGTCCGAAATCGGTGGCTACAACCGCATCCGGGCCCCCCTCGCCGTCGGTAGAAACTGCAAACTTCATGTGCACCTGTTTTGCCCGATCAGATAAAGCGCTTGCGCAGGGAATACCTTGAAATAACCCTGAACCGCGCCGTTCCTGTATAGAAAATTCTTTAATTCGGGGTATTCCACCACTATGGTAATGGCGAAAAAAAGCGCGAAAGAGCAGGAGCCGATGAAGTTATTCTATATATTTTACAGCGATGAACGCTGGAATAACTGGCTCTCAACCCTCAGGGAGGCGGACTTCGAGGGCGATGCCGATGCGGAGGAGATGCCCGAGGGGTTCAGGATGCTCCAGAGTTTTGTTGAGGACATCACCATCTCGGTGCTGAAGATCGTCAAACTCTACCAGAACGAGCGGTTTTCAAAGGATGAGGCGATCGAGAAGATCGGGGTTGTCGAGGGCATCGTGATGGCCGACCTCCCCGAAGACGACGACCTCTGCGGCATCGTCGGCGGGATGCAGCTCTCACTCCTGCCCCTCTTCGCCTCGTGCCGCGCCTTCCTCCAGGAAGAGTATGAGGGTGATGCCAAGGCGCTGGTGAAGGACGGGCGAAAGATCGCCGAGGAGAACCCGGAGGAGGCGCTGATGATGGCGGCGAAGATCGGCGCCCAGATCATCGACGGCGGGAAGTTCAGCGCCACCTGGCTGAAGACGAAGGACGAACCGACGATCTTCGATGAGTGGCTTGCCGAGATCGAGACGATGTCAGAGGCGGTCAAGTCCCTCAAGAAGTTCGACGAAGAACCCGGTGACGCATCGTGATCGCAGATAAGGCCCGGTTCCGCGCATCACGCAAGGTTGAACGTGCGATTGGAGTCCGCCTCCCGGACCGGGTCTTCAATACCGCTTTTCTGGAGGCTGTTGCACCGGCGATGGGTCACCGCTCCCTCGATGCCCATCTGCGCGAGCACCTCCTCAATATCCACCGGGATTTTCTGGTGTGCGCCTGCAAGG
Organism: Methanofollis fontis; assembly: GCF_004297185.1. Taxonomy (NCBI): domain Archaea; kingdom Methanobacteriati; phylum Methanobacteriota; class Methanomicrobia; order Methanomicrobiales; family Methanomicrobiaceae; genus Methanofollis; species Methanofollis fontis. Next base: position 550,971 of record NZ_PGCL01000003.1, on the reverse strand, counting down.
ACAGCCCGAACTGCGGGTGTCCAGAACGGAAGTTTGCCGTCACCATCCTTGAATATCGCGAGACCGGACTCGATCACCGGCAGATCGCCGAGGCGATGCTGGAGGAGTACGGGATCGATCTCTTCCCTGCCGACATCCTCTCGTTTCTCGAGGACTCGGTCCATGTGCTCGAGGTGATACGGGAGGTGGCCCGGATCGAGGGGCGGGAGGATCTGGTGAAGGAGACGGACCGGCATATTCGAGATGTGGAGCGATGAAGTCAGCGGAGTGCCGCGTTCACCTGCTGAATACAATATGATATATGTGGCAGGTGTCCCGAGGCCTGCCTCAATCACTATCTCCCGAGGTCGATCACATGGCTGAGCAGGGAGAAGAGGACCAATTGAGACGGCATAATCGGTTTTTGGATCATCTGCCGTTCTGGTGCAGGTCGGTGCAATAGACTCTGATATCCGCAAGGATAACCGCGATCCGCTCACGGTCGTACACTGCACTCCCCCATCATCCGCTCACAACAGCGCCTGAGTATGCGGGAATAATCGAGATATCTGCTGATGGTCCGCCCCTTCAGCCTCTGCAATTGCATCTCATCACGGCAGAAAAGCACCTTTCCGCCCCTGAACACACGGTACATTGCTGAGTGGCAGGTCCCGGAAGGGAGAGATCATATCCCGGTGCACTGTTGCTGAGGAGTTCCTCTTTTTCATCTCTCCGGAGGGGGTGGGATGCGAAGATGCAAAGATCGATGTCGGAAAACGGCCTCCGGTGTCCGGTTGCGGTCGAGCCGAAGAGCATGACGGCAAGGACTGCCGGGTGCTCTGTAAGCGGCCCGACCATATGGGGCCATGCCTCCGCTTCTGTTTCCCTCTCTTTCTTCATCACTCTCAGTTGAGATGGGGATCATGTGCAGATATCCCTTCTGCGTTCATTCTCTCACCGGGCAGATCCCGAGGTCGGCAAGGTCCCACGCAGAGAAGTCCTCCTCCCTCAGCGACTCCTTTCCCTGGATCGTGCGGGCGACAATCCCCAGCTCCACCGGCCCTGAGAGTCCCTTTACCCGCGGGATCTTCTTTTCGAGGGCGGAGAGGATGCCCAGCGCCTCTGAGAAGGTCAGGTTTCGGTTCTTGATCTCCACCGCAAGGTCTCTCTGAGGGCCCAGGGCCAGGAAGTCGATCTCGTCTCCGCGCCTGTTCCACCAGGCACCGGCCTGTTCATACTGTGTTTCTGTCTCCCGCACCAGGAGGGCCCGCACCATCTCTTCGAAGGCCCGGCCCGTAAAGTCCTTCCATTCAGAGAGGATCCGGTCCTTCAGGAGTTCATAACGCCCTCCCTCGTACAGGCTCATGTTCCGGTAGATATAGCGGGCATAGAACCGGAAGAAGTTGTCAGAAAAGATGTAATGCCCCATTTTCGACCGGTGCCTATCCTCGGTGACCGGGACGCGATACTCGAGGATCCCGAGGAGGTCGACAAGTTCCCGCAGGTACGGCGGGAGGGAGGTCGGTGCACGACCGGTGAAATCGGCGATCTCCTTCTGGGCCATCTTTCCCTCTGCGATGGCAGCGAGAATCTCGTAATAGGTTGCATGCTCGCGCCCGAACTCCTCGATCATGACCTCGCTCATCTCACGCCTGAGGGGGGCGAGGTCGTTGAGGACGAGGCGGTCAAGAGCGCTGGACAGATCGGTACAGCCGTACTTCTCCAGGAAGGTGTAGTAGTAGATCGTCCCGCCAAAGAGGAGATAGAGTTCGAGCTGCGCCGCCGGCTCCTCCACCCCGAGGTCTTTGAGAATGGCGAGACAGTCTCGCGGCTCGAAGGGGCGGAGCGTGAGGATATTGTCGGCCCGCCTGAAGAGGGGTGCATCGCCGTCAAGGAAGATCTTTCTGATCATACCGACCGACGAACCCGAGACGATGAGAAAGAGGTTTGACTCCCGGCCTTTGAGATCCCAGAACCGCTGCATCTGCGAGATGAACGAGGGGTGGACCTTCTGGAAGCGCTGGAACTCGTCGAAGACGACAACCAGGGGGCGTTCGTAGGAGAAGAGAAATTCGAGAAAGGCTTCAGGGGTATCGGTCCTGATGTAGCCGGGCAGGTCGAGGGTTTTTGTCATCAGTTGTCCGAATTCCTCGATCAGGGCTTCGATGCTTTTGTTTGCATCTACATAGAAATAGAGGGCCGTTTTGTCCCTGCAGAACTCCCTGATCAGTTCGGTCTTCCCGATTCGCCGTCTTCCGGTGACGACCAGGAAAGAGGGTGCAGCGGTATAGAGGCGTTCCATCAGCCCGAGTTCTGCCGTCCTGCCGTAGAAGCGCATAGTGATTATGGATATAATTATTATGGATATAATCATTATCCTCGGCGGGGTCACCCGGTGTCTATCCCATCACTCTGTCTTCTCCCCGATGATCACTGCGATCGCCCTCGCCGCCTCCCCCTTCCCGAAGACGTCCGACCGCTCCCTCTTGGGCGAGAATGTCCTGGCGGCCCGCACTATTGCCTCATGATCGCTCCCCACGAGCATGTTCCAGCTGTCCTGCACGGTCTCGACCCACTCGGTCGTCTCCCGGAGGGTGATGCACGGGACGCCGAGGACATAGGCCTCCTTCTGGACACCGCCGGAGTCGGTGAGGATCTGGTGTGCACTGCTTTCCAGGGCGAGCATCTCCAGGTAGCCGACCGGGGGGATGAGTCGGATCCTCCTGTTTGCCTCTTCGTAGAGGCCTGTATTTTTGAGCATCTTCTCGGTCCGCGGGTGGCAGGGGAGGACGACGTCGCCGAGGTCGCCGAGTGCCCCCATGATGGCGGCGAGTTTTGCCGGATCATCGGTGTTCTCGGCCCGGTGGACGGTGGCGAGGCGGTACTGGCCTCTCTCAAGCCCGAGTTCGGCGAGGATCGGAGAGGTCTTTGCCACCTCCGCATGCCCGAGGAGGGCGTCGACCATCACGTCGCCGGTGAGGTGGACGCCCCTCGTGATCCCCTCCTTTCGCAGGTTCTCCATCGCGGTCTCTGTCGGGCAGAGGAGGAGGTCTGAGCAGTGGTCGGTGAGCACCCGGTTCACCTCCTCTGGCATTCGGCGGTCGAAGCTCCGCAGGCCGGCCTCGACATGGGCGACGGGCACATGGACCTTTGCCGCCGCCAGGGCGCCTGCGAGGGTGGAGTTTGTGTCGCCGTAGACAAGGAGGAGGTCCGGCTTTTCCTCCAGGATCAGATCCTCGATCCCGGCGAGCATCTCTCCGGTCTGATGTGCGTGGGTGGCAGAACCGATGCCGAGGTTGTAATCCGGTTTCGGGATCCCGAGTTCCTCGAAGAAGAGGTCTGACATCTCCCTATCATAGTGCTGGCCGGTGTGGACGAGGACCTCCTCGTGCTCTTTTCTGAGTTCCCTGGAGACGGGTGCGCACTTGATGAATTGCGGGCGGGCCCCGACGACGGTGAGGATCTTCATGTTGAGGATGTTGGGAAGGGGGAGGAGATGAGGGTTTGCGATGGGGGGAGGCGGAGGGTCATCTGGATGACAGAAATCCGGGAAGGCATCTGTATCTCCGGCGTATCACTCATTCTCCGGAGGCTTAAGAGTGAGACGCATCTTCTCGATCTGATCTCTCAGTTCAGGGAGTTGCCTGGTGATGATGAACCAGACCGTCTCAGGGTCGACACCGAAGTAATGGTGAATGACCACATTCCTGAGGCCGACAATTTTTCTCCAGGGGATCTGGGCATACTGCTCCCTGAGCGTGTCGGGGATATTGCTGCAGGCCTCGCCGATCACCTCAAGGTTCCTGACCACGGCATCGAAGGTCTTTCGATCGCCGGCGAATTACTCCTGGGAGAGACCGCTGATATAGTCCTCAATGGCGCCGATGCCCTCCAGAATATCGTCAAGAAAGAAGGTGATTTCACGCCTGGACATAGACGACGTCCCGGAAAATGGATCTCATCAGATTTCTGCGCCGGCTGACCCCTCCTTTCAGGACCAGATCGACCTTAAGACCAAGAAGATGTTCCAGGTCGTCCCGCAGGTCCACGACATCCCATCCGATAGGATCTGCAAGATCGACCAGGATATCCACATCGCTCCCTTCGACCTGCTCGTTTCTGGAATAGGACCCGAAGACGCCGATCTCTCTGACGCCATATTTTCTCTGTAGATCGGGCTTTGCCTGCCTGAGAATCTCAAGGATCCGCCGTACCTTCCAGGTCTCAGGGATCGTCTCGACCGTTCCGGCCATGCACTCCATTCAGTCCCTGGAATATTAACGATTCCGGTTGTGCCTGGGACTGTTCTACAGTTTTTTCGAACCGCTCTGGAGAGAATAGCCCATTTTCGCCGTCGGCCGGCAGCCGCGAAGGTATATGAAGGCAGAAGAGAGATGTGGGATGAGGAGGTGCGATGATGCCGTCTGAGGAGGGTGTTCTGTCCATACAGGAGCGAGACTGGATCCTCTCGCGGCTCTCCGCGATCGAGGGGTTCGACCGCGTTAGATTCATCATCCTCTACGGTTCCTATGCAGAGGGGCGGGCGATGGCCGACTCGGATGTCGACCTCTGCATCTACTATAATTCTCCACCGGAGGATTCGTCGGCATTCAGGTTCCGTGCGCTATCCGAACTCTACAGCGACCGCTACGACGTCCAAATTTTTGAGCAACTACCCCTGTACATCAGGATGGACGTCCTGAAAGGGCGTGTGCTCTACTGCCCTGATGAGCGCTTCCTTTATGACATTGCCCTGGAGACGATCCGGGAGTTTGACGACTTCAAACACCGGTTGTATGATTATATCGGCGAGAGGGTGATGAGTTGACCGCGTTCCTCAGGAGGGCCGCAATACGGATCCTACTCTGGGAGATGGATGAGCGTGTTGCGCTGGTCCTTGATTGGCATGAAACTGAAAAAGGCATATGAACTGTTGAAGGGCAATCCGAAAAATATCCGTTATGAGGATCTTTGTCAGGCAGCAGAAGCCTTTGGTTTTCGCCTGAGGGGAGGGAAGGGCAGTCACCGTGTGTATACTCGAGAAGGGGTGAGAGAGATCCCTGAGTTCCCGTTTTTTAAGCACAGCATAATTGCATTTTAACTCACGAATTCAGCATTCCCCAAACCAATCGCAAGGTATTAATATTCATAATGCGCTTATCCAATAAGCACACGAAACCCCTCGTCCGGATCAAACGTATCAAAGGGAAGGAATACTGGTACGAAGACACCCCCTACTACGACCCCGAAACAAAGCAGATCCGGCACAAATCCCGATATCTCGGAAAAAACATCGACGGAAAACCCGTCAAAGTACGGACAGAAACCCTCAGTACATCCATCGCCTCCGTTCCCACAAACGCCTATTCTCACGGCCCGTTTCTGCCTCTCCTGGCAATCATCGAGGATCTTCACCTGGACGATTACCTCTCACCATTGACAAGCGAGCTCGAAACAAACGTCATTTTAGCGCTCTCCATGAACCGGGTCGTGCGGCCGATGGCCATGCACCTGGTCGCTTCGTGGTACGAAGATACCTCCCTCTTCCTGACCAATCCCGATCTTCCCCTTTCCAGCCAGCGGATCAGCGAACTTCTCTTTGAGATCGGTGAAAGCGGCGTCCCCGACGCATTCATGACGTCTCTCCTGAGGAGTATCGGTACCGACTCAACCCTGATCTACGACATCACCAGCCTGTCCAGTTACTCCCAGCTCATCCCACTCCTCGAACACGGCTATAATCGGGACGGCCTCGATCTGCCGCAGATCAACTTCTCGCTCATCTTCGACACCGAGCATGCGATTCCGGTCATGTACGATATCTATCCCGCCAGCATCGTCGATGTCGTCACGCTGAAGAACACCGTCCACAGGCTCAGTGCGCATGGCATCCATAATTATACCCTGGTCCTCGATCGAGGGTTTTTCAGCCAGGGAAACCTGGAGGAACTCCTTCAGGAAGAGATATCCTTTGTTATCCCGGCACCGCTCACCCTCAAACAGGTGAAGGAAGTGCTGACAGAAGCGCAACGGGATCTGGAAAGCCCGCAGTACCTGCAGATGTACCAGCAGGATCCGATCTTCGTAAAACCCGTTACCCTGACGATTCAGGACATTCCTGTCTCTGGATTCTGCTATTACGATCTGAAACGGGAGCAGACGGAACGCAACCTGTTCTACATCCGCCTGCATGACCTCAAAGCGAAACTTGAATCAAGTCGGATCCCTGGGTGGCGCAGACCGGAGGAAGTATTCAAGGAGCGGGCAGGAAAGATGGCGAACTACTTTTCATGGCAGGTGGTTGAAAACCGGTTCCAGGTTGAGATCCGGAAGAATGCGGTCTCGCAGAGGGTGAACAGGATGGGAAAACAGATCATCCTCGCCCACAGTTCGCTCGACTGGCAGGAGTGCCTCACGGTGTACCGGGAGCGCGACGCGGTGGAAAAGGCCTTCCGAACGTTGAAACAGGATATTCAGGTGATGCCCCTCAACGCGAAAAATGAGTCTTCGATGAAGGGATTTCTGTTCGTGACCTTCATCAGCCTGATCCTGAGGATGCGGTTGCTGAAATGGATGACGGAGACGGGGCTGATGGAGGACTATACGCTTGAGGGGATGCTGCTGGAACTGGCCAAGATCAAGAAGATCAAGCTCGCCAATGGCGAGATTATGGTGACGGAGATCTCGCGGAGGCAGAGGATGATCCTTAAGAAGTTGGGGCTATGCGCTTAACTGTCGGGAAGTCAGGGAGATCCTGAATTTTCAGGATGTGGATGGGAGAGCAAAACCCTATCAGGTCAGGCAACTTCTTAAGATCGTTGAGAACTATAAATTGACGGAGGATGACGATGCCATATAAATACGCAATCGAGATCTTCTACAGCGATGAGGACGAGGGATTTATCGCCGTCGTCCCTGAGCTTCCCGGGTGTTCCGCATTCGGTGCGACCGAAGAGGAGGCGCTGGAGGAGGTGAAGGTCGCCATCGAGCTCTGGATGACGGTCGCCCGGCAGGAAGGAAGAGATATCCCCGAGCCCTCGGGTCGGGAGCGGTTGAGAGATCTTCTTATGGATAAAAGCGCTCCCTGCGAGCCGCGTGAAACGGCCTGAATATTTTTGTTTTTTATCCTATGTTTGCCACCCCACTCAAATTTCTCAGATTGTGGCGGAATAGAATTTGACAGTTCCAAGTCTCTGGAAAAAGATCTCCCGAAATCTCCTCATTCTGGCCTTAAAATTCAGACAGAAATGGCATTCTGATCGTAATGCGTGCATTTTACCTACAAATTTAACTCAACTGTCAAATTCAATTCTGGCTATTTTGGATATTTTTAGGGATGAAGCACCTCCAGACACCAAATGGCAAACTTGAGTTTTATTTAATTGCAATAATTTTTTGAGATCTGTTCTTGGGTAGTCACAGCCACCGCGGCCAGGGTGCCCCGAGCTGCACTACAAGGGCCCTGATCTCGTCGTGGAGCCCGGTGTCGGCCTTCAGCAGCACGAAGCCATAGACGATCCCCCCGAGAGCGACGGCACCCAGGACCAAGAAGATGTTCGAGAGGGGAATGGCGAGGCGGTATGCGAGGACGACGAGGGCCATCGCCCCCGCGGCAAGGAGGATGTGGAGAACGGGCCCGCGTTCGATCTGCACCGGGATCTGTCGTGCGAGATAGTGGCGGGCGATCGCCACGTTGACAAGCATCGTGATCAGCGTGGCGACCGCCGCCCCGACGATCCCGAGGATGGGGATGAGGGCGAGGTCGAGGAGGATGTTCACGACCGCCGCCGTGCCGGTGGCGTAGAAGGACTCTCTGGGGCGGTCGATGGCGTTGAGGCACATCGTCTGGAGGTACATGAAGACGTTGACGATCTGCACCAGCAGGAGGATGGCGAGGGCCGGGGCGCCCGCGGCAAAGCCTGCGCCGTAGAAGAAGTAAAGGAGGCGGTCGCCCAGGATCCAGCCGCCGACGGCGACCGGGACGGCGAGGAGGAGGGAGTAGGTGACGGCGCGGGCGAGTGAAAGGTTGATGCGCTCGAGGGAGTTGTCGGCGTGCCAGCGGCTGATCTTTGGGTAGAGGGTGGTCCGGAGAGCAGTGGTCGTGAAGGTGGCGGCAGCGGTGAACTGGAAGGCGATGCGGTAAACGCCGACGTCTGCGGTGGACATGAAGTAGCCGAGGAGGATTGTGTCGGCGTACGAGAAAACAAGGGCGCCGCTGGTAGAAAGAAAGATCCAGATAGAGAAGGTGAAGAGTTTTTTGAGGTGTGCGACGGTGAATCTGGCTAGATCGAGGTGAATATAACGGAGACAGAAGAACCCCCCGACGATCATGCCCGAGATGAATCCCCCTACCAGTCCGGCGGTACTGTAGCCGAGGTAAACAGCGAGGATCTGGAGGAGGACTTTAAAGATATTATTAAAAAGATTGGAGGTCTGGCTCACACCGACCATTCCTTCGCCGTAGGTGCCGTTCACTGAAACACCATAGAAGATACCTGCTACGAGAGCGAAGAGGAGCCATGGGACCATGCTGGTGGTCCCTTCTCTACTGAGGTAGTCGGAGAGAGCAATAACCACTACTACCGAGACAGCGAGGAGGGCGACCCTGAGGAATATAAAGGCAGTAAAGTAGGCGTTTCTCTCGTTTCCCTCTGATATCCGTTTGACTGCCGCCCCACCAAAGCCACCATCACCGATTAAACTGAAAATGCCATAGTAGGCGAGGAAGAGTGCGTACACACCGTACATTGACGACCCCAAGATATGGGCGAAATACATCGTTGCAACGAAGCCAACAGCGGTGAGCCCGAGAGTGGAGGTGAGACTGATGAAACTCTGCCTTCGAATAGGATCGATATCCATGAGGCGGGTGAAACGGTAGGCAGGGAGCACAGGGATCTTTTTGGAAAGAATAGGGTTAAACCTTATCTTCTATTTTACATAACCTTCAGTATCTAAGATTTTGGAATATACATCCATTATTTCCTTTGCAATTTTTTCCCATGTAAATTGCTCTGCATAATGGAGGATTATTTCTTGATCCCACTGTTTATCCAGTGCCTTCAAGATTTTATCTGCTAGATCTCTCGGGTTTGCAGGCTCGACAAGGAAACCATACTCATCCGCTATGAGTATCTCCTCGCTCCCCCCGTTTTTGGTTGCTACTATAGGCTTTCCACAAGCCAAAGCTTCAATTTGAACAATTCCGAAACTTTCTGAGAGGCTTGGTAATACAAATAGATCGCAGGCGTTCATCCAGAGTCCAATTTCGTCATGGGGTCTTCCACTGGGCATCATAATGTAAGAAGAGAGGTTTGTATGGGTAACATAATCTTCAATATCTTTTTTTAATTTTCCTGTTCCAATAAAAATGACAATAAAATCTTTTCTAACACGCAACAATTCTTTGGTAGCATTGACTAGATGGACATGTCCTTTTACCGGATCGTAAAAATTACCTACATATAGCAATATTTTTTTGTCCAGTGGTAAGCCCAAAAGTTTTCTGCAATTTTTCAGATCCCTTGGATAAAACTTATATTGGGTATATCCATTTGGAATATATGATATTTTGTGTTTGGGAATTCCAACCCCTTCAATTTGTGCAATATCGGATGATTTTACTCTAATTATATGATCGGCATCTTCCCATGTTTTGATCCATACAGCATCATTATTTTTTATTGCCTGGTTCATTGAATTCGAAGTATGTTCTGTAATAACAACCGGGACATGGAATTTATTTTTAAGTCTTACTGCTATGCTTCCGCAATACCATGTATAATGTGCATGAATCAGATCAAAATGAATTTTTTTTGATCTGATCACCTTCAATAACTGTTTCGACTCGATGTTGAGCCAGAAACCTCGCAAAATATGGGGCAGATATGGAATTGGGAAATTATATGAATCCATGTAATACACGTTCACATTTTCAAAAGAATAGTTTGAAAAATTATTTTGGTCGAAATATTTCGAGAAAATTGAATTGCGTGAAATAACGTAAATATTGTCAAAATATTTTTTAATTTCTTGGATCTGTTCTTTTACAAATATCCCCCCCGTTGATCGGTTTTCACTATCTGGAAAGGCGGAGGTTAGTACCAAGAGGTTTTTTCCGTCCATACCATCACCGAATATCGCGGATTACAAATTTCCATTTGCCTGAAGCTGGTTTCTGAATTTTATTTACTATTTTGTACTCCACATTCCAGCCGTTACTTTTCTTCTGAATATATTTGGAGATGATTTTCAATTGGTTGGTATCAAAATTTGTTTCTGGAACGATATATATGATGATTTCATTTATTTTATCTTGTATTATTTGGAACTCTTTTACACCATTTATTTCCCAGAAAATATGGGAGAAAAACTCACCATGAATAAATAAACCCTCTGGGGTTTCTAAAAACTCCTGTTGTCTTCCGGTTATTTTTTTTAAGAGGGGGGCGTTTCTCCCGCATTTGCAGGTTTTCTCGCCTAATATTCCTCTATCGCCTGTATCATATCTAATGAACGGCATTGAATAGTTATGTAATCCCGTTACTACAATTCTTCCTTCTTCTCCCGGGGATACGGGTAAACCGTTGCCATCAACGACTTCAAGTACTGCTCGTATCATGTCAACATGCAGTCCAGAATGCTCTTTACATTCAAATGCACTTGCGCCGCCATCGTTTAATCCGTATTGATCAAATACCTCTGTTTTGAATGCTTTTTTGATCGTTTCACGCTGAAAATCGAATAATCTTTCAGCAGTGGAAAATATGCCATGTGGCCGAAACTTTAATTCAATCCCATTTTTGATGACATAATTCGCCAAAAAATATAATGACGATGCATATCCACGTATAAACTTTGGATCGAACTCGTTGCAGTCTGAAATAATTGCTGCCAAACGTGTTTCATTCATATCAAATGAGGAAAAAAAACGATGATTTGTTGCGTGACTCCATAAAAAATTTGAAATCTTAGTTTTAGGATCTGGCAGAAGAGATGAGCCAGCGATTATTGCCACTTTATCACCAAGATCATATCCTGCATATCCCCAGTTTGCATATTTTATTGCAATCCCTAGGATTTCGTCATCCAGACTAATCCTGTAATGGAGAGGTTCGCCCGTAGATCCCCCTGTAGATGTCTCCTTATATTTTTGTGTGGCAAGGTTATTTGGACAGAATTCTTTTTGATTTGTACGGATAATATCTTTAGTCAGGATAGGAATTCTCTGTAAGTCTTCGATTGAATTTATATTCTGAGGTCTAATGCCAATATCTTGAAATAAGGTTTTGTAATAGGGGACGTTTTCATAGGAATGTGATATCAATTTCCGCAGTTTTTCTTCCTGCAATTTTTTAAGAATATGATATGGCTGAAATTCATTCGCCTTTGCGAGTGAATAATAATGGTTAAAATTTCGATTTTTTAAAGAATAAGCCGAAGAAAACATTAATTTACTCAACATTAGTGCTTTCCCTCCTGGAATGACGCATATATATTCAATAAATTTTCTTCCATAATTGCCCAGTTGTATTTCTGGATTGCTGCGCGTCTGCCATTTATTCCTATTTTAACCGCTTCATCGGGGTGTGAAAATAGGCACCTAACTGCTTGATTGACTGAACTGCTGTCAGATGTATCTATTAGAATCCCACACTGAGACTCTGTGATGACCCTGCTGATTTCTGGAAAATTACTTGCCACAACTGGAAGACCACAGAGCATGTAGTCGAAAAGTTTGTTAGGTAGGCCAATGTATGAGTTGTAATGTGTGTTTTGAAATAATATCAGCCCAATTGCTCCTTCTTTAATCTGCTGATACATTTGATCGAGAGGGAGCAGACCGGTTATTGTGGTTCTTTCCTTTACATCTGAATCGGGATACTCTTCAAAAAATTTTCTGTCTGTTCTACCAATTATTTTTAAAGAAATATCCGGATATTCTTTCTTCAATGAGGATATTATCCCGGCAGCAATCTCAGTACCCTTTGAAAAACCAAGGTTCCCCCCCATATAGATCAGCATATGGGGTTTCTTGAGAATTGTTTCAGATGCAGTGATATCTGCTCGGGGAACGTTCATGATAACAGTAAAAGGCACATTTTGTTTTTGAAACAGTTCGCCCACACTATCACTTACCACAATAAGTTCATCTGAAAAATGGGCTAGAAATAGTTCAAACCTTCCAATAACTCTTTGAAAAAAGGCAGATGTACTGGGATATTTAAAAATATTCATCCTAAGTAAGTTTCCGACCATAAGCGTCCACATACTCGGCCAGTGTTCGTGTACATCAAAAATAACACGCTTTTTTTTAAGTATCTTGATTATTATGCCAATAATCAATGATTCCATCTCATGGCAATGATAAATATCTGCATCTTGGCGCAGTGCCTGTAAAAATGTCCTCCATAGGGTGATGGGGTAGAATATTTTCGCTGTAGGCGATGGCACTGTAACAACTTTTACGCCGTCGTAGATTCCATTTTGAATCTCTGAGGAGGGGGCAACAACAGTGACATTATAGTATTTTGTAAGACTTTTTGCTTCTTTGTAAAAAATGCGGTTATCAAAGGGGGGATGAAAAGTGGTCACCATACAAATATTGAATGTATCTTTCATGCGCGAAGCACCCCCATCTCCGAGAGCCGCGCCGGCAGATACTCCCGAGTCACAAAGTCCAGCCCCCGCGCCGCGAACGCCTGCTGCTCAGACTTCAGGTCCATCTCAAGCTGCAGCCCGATCTGCTCCCGCCAGTAGTCAGTTGCAAACCGGGGATCGGTCATCTCCGCCTTCAGGGCGTTCACGTCCTGCTCGGAGAGGTGGTCCGCGGGTAAATCATAGTCCCTGATATCGGCGGGCTGCACCCCCACGAACTGCGCCTGCGGTGTCGCCAGCAGTTCGGACATATGCGCCGCCTTGATCGATCCATAGGCCACCGAGGCATAAATCCGGTACGACCAGGGGTCGCCGTCGGTGAAGACCACCACCGGAAGCCCGAACTCCTCGTGGATCCGTTTGAGAAGCCGCCGCGTCGAGCGGGCGGGCTGCCCCTTCAGGTGGACGAGCGCCGCCCCGTAGTCCTCGTCGAAGCCGTTCTCGATCAGGCGGGCATACATACCGCCGGTCTCGATGGCCACGACAAATTTGGCGTCGTGGTCCAGGAATTCCAGGGCGTCGACATTGTTCGGGATCTGGTAACCGGTCTCGCCCACATCGTCCTGGCAGTGGATATCGCGCACGCCCCGGCGGGTCTTCTCACGGATCCGGATCGCCCCGAAGATCGAGGCCCCGTCCTCCTCCGGGCGGAGGTGATAGATCTCCCGCTGGATGTCGGTGAGGATCTCCAGGTCCTCCACGAGCTTGTTGGATTCGTCCTGGGCACCGAATTTCGCCCCCTTCCAGCCCTCTGAGATGTAATACATCTCTCTCAGGGTCGAGGAGCGGTTCTCGGCGAGCTGCTGCTTCAGAAACCCGATCACGTAGGCCATCTTCAGGAGGTGCGAGGCGCCCTTGGCGTTCCGGGCCGAACGCACGCTCTCCTTCTCGCCGTACTTCCAGACCTCGGATGCGTCGTCGTACTCGATGTTCTGTTTTGTGCGTGTGGGAAGGCGGATCGAGGGGATCTGCCCCTCCACCAGCTGGTCGTACCAGCGCTCGGCGATCCCCATCAATCGTTCGACGCCGGCGGCCTCCATCTCCTCCTTTGTCTTCATATGATCACCACCACTTTGCGCGACTCCTCAACACCCCTGACATCCAGCATCCCGCCGCCCCGACCCGGATATGCGACCTCCCAGCCCCCGCCAGGGGGGAGGGCGCAGTTCCAGAGGCGCGTGAACTCGCCGTCGAGTTCGCTTGAAAACTCGGGCGCCGGTTCGGCACCCTCGGCTGCATCTGTCGAGATGTCATAGATCGTCAGGACGACCTCCCGGTCGGTATGGTTCTGGACGGTGATCTGCACCCATCCATCGCGCACGCTCTTGCGCGCCACCAGCCGCCGCATGATCCGCCCCTCGATCGCTGAGATGTCGGGCACCGGGCGCTCCACGATCTCCGCCACCTTCTCGGCGATCGCCGGCATCACGGCGCAGACCGCCCGCGCCCGGTCCTCCTGCTGCCGGTTCCGGTCCCGGCGGGAGAGGTAGGTCTTCAGCTCCCGCCCCAGGTCCTGCAGGACAAGGGTGATCTCTTTCTCGATCTCGGGGATCGATGCCACGGCGTCCTTGCTCTCCGAGGTGAACGGCACGTTCGTCGAGGCCACATGCACGAGCACCAGCACCGGTCCGGTGGGGAGTCCGGACTGTGAAACTCCGTAACTCTTCCAGTTCACGCCGGCGATCCGGGCCGTGATGGCGCACGCCCCCTGCTGGTAGATCAGGGGCACCCGGTTTGCAAACCGCATCACCTGCGCTGTCCCCTCTGCATCGAGTTTGCCGCCATACCCGATCGCCGCCTCCACCACAAAGGGGTGGCCCGAGAAGACCGAGGGCGGGCGGGTGCGCGCCTTCACGAAGTCGAGCTGGAACTCCTTATCGAGCCCCTGTGTTATCAGGTCCTCGCCGATCGGCGAGAGGCACTGGCTCATCGGCGGCGCCGGCACATGCACCGCCTGCATCGCCGCAAGCAGCGCCTTCTGCGCCTCGGCGCCCACGTCTCCCATCCGCGCCCCTATCGGGAGACCGGCGGTGGCGGCGATCTCCTCAGCGGTCTTTTTGCCCACCCGGGAGAAGGAATCGACCAGAAAATCTCCGAGTTTTGTTTCAGGCGTCGACGCCGCCATCCGCTTCAGGGTGCCCAGTTCGATCCCGTGAGGGTGGGGGCGGATTGCCTGCGGTGAGCGGATCACCTCGTCCGACACCCGCTCGAAGGTCGTGGCCTCGCCGTCGATCTCGACCCGGATGCGCGCATGCGGGTTCACCACCGAGGTATACTTGAGATAATCGAGGAGACGTTTTTTCGCCGCAAGACTGCTCCTGAACTCGAGTTCGATCCTGGTGCCGTGTGTCCGGTCCCAGGCGATCTCCTCGTGCTCCAGCACATCGGGCTCGTTTGTCTCCGTCCGGATCATCAGGGAGAAGCGGTGGGCAGTGCTCTTTGCCGATGTGCGGGAGACGACCACCGCAGGCGTGCCGGTGGTGAGCTGCGCATACAATACGGCGGCGCTGATCCCGATCCCCTGCTGCCCTCGCGACTGCCGGATCTGGTGGAAACGGGAGCCGTAAAGGAGTTTTCCAAACACATACGGCACGTTCTCCGGGACGATCCCCGGACCATTGTCCTCGACGGCCACGCGGTAGGCCTCGGGGCCGATCTTCCGGACGGATACAAAGATGTCGGGGAGTACCTCCGCCTCTTCGCAGGCGTCCAGGGCGTTGTCCACCGCCTCCTTGATCGTGGTGATGATCCCCCGGACCGGGGAGTCGAAGCCCAGTAGGTGCTTGTTCTTCTCGAAGAACTCGGCGACACTGATGCTTTTCTGCTGTTTCGCAAGGTCTTCAGCGATCACCAACGCCGGTCACCTCCGAGACGGCGTCGGAAAGGGCCATCTCCCGCTGTTCGCCGGAACGGAGATTCTTCAGGGTGACCGTCCCGGCCTCTGCCTCGCGTCTGCCGATGATGCAGGCATAATCGGCGATTTTTGCCGCATGGGAGAGCTGCGCCCCCATACCGCGGTCGAGGAGATTGATCTCTGTGCGCACCCCTTCACCCCTGAATGCCCGTGCTGCTGCAAAGGCATGCACCCGCACGTCGGCAGGGGAGAGCACGGCGACGACCGGCGGGTGATCGACCGGGTGCTCGCCAAGGGAGACCATCACCCGGTCGAAACCGATGGCAAACCCGGCGCTGGCCGTGTCCTCGCCGCCGAAGAGATGGGTGAGGCGGTAGTTTCCGCCGCCGACCACCTGACTCTCGGCGCCGAGGTTGGGGGCAAACCCCTCGAAGACCATGCCGGTATAGTAGTCGAGGCCGCGCACGATCCCGAAGTTGGCGGTATACTCGATCTCCTCGCCGTCGAGTATGGCGAAGATCTCTTCGATACGCTGCTGCTCAGGGATCTGCCCGCAGATCTCAATCGCTTCTGCGGGGTTCCGGCAGGAGACCAGGCCCGAGAGGGCGCCCTCGAGATCGGTCTGGCCGCAGGACTCGAGGCATGCCGCAAGCCCGTCCATATCTCGCTTGTCCAGGTAGCCCATCACCGTCCGCTGCAGCCCGGATTCGACGTCGGAGAGCAGATGCTTCATCGGTGCCAGGAAACCGACCTTCAGGTCGAACGTAAGACCGACCGATCGCAGCACCTCGTCGGCCACCATGATCACCTCGGCGTCCGCCGCCGCCGAATCGGCACCGATCAGCTCCACACCGAACTGCCAGAACTGGCGGTAGCGCCCCTTCTGGGGACGTTCATACCGGAAACAGTCGGCGACATAGTACCAGCGCACGGGCTTGGGGATGGAGCGCCCTTCGTTGACGAACATCCGGGCGACCGAAGCGGTCACCTCCGGGCGCAGGGTCATCTGCCGCCCTCCCTTGTCCTCGAAGGTGTACATCTCCTGCTTGATGTTCTCCCCTGAACGGATGGTGAAGAGTTCGACATGTTCAAAGGTCGGAGTGCAGACCTCGCCGTAGCCCCATCTGGCCGCCGAATCGCGCATCAGGCGCTCGGCAGCACGCCGCTCTGCCATCTCTTCGGGCAGGAAATCCCGTG
Organism: Methanofollis fontis; assembly: GCF_004297185.1. NCBI lineage: Archaea > Methanobacteriati > Methanobacteriota > Methanomicrobia > Methanomicrobiales > Methanomicrobiaceae > Methanofollis > Methanofollis fontis. Next base: position 534,284 of record NZ_PGCL01000003.1, on the reverse strand, counting down.
TACCGCGTGGTTTCTGTAGCATCAGCTCGACTCCTTCTCTATATTTGGGGGGCGCCTCTTATCTTACCTGTGCCGTACACTTCCGAGGAGGCGTTCGAGGGCGCTCTCGTCGCCCTGCCAGACCCGCTCTCTGGGTCCGCGCCCCTGCAGATACAGGGCGAGCAGCACTGCCCCGAGGGCGAGATACTCAAGTTCCTCCGACGAATATGCCATCAGAAATCCGGCAAGGGCGAGGGCGGAATAGAGCACCCCCCGGTACGCGGCCTGCCGATATCCGGGAAGTGCGGTGCGCCAGAAGATCCGGGCGTCACGCACCCAGAGAAAAAAGGTCACCGCCGTCCCGAATGCAGCCACGTAGAGGAGATAGGTCATTTCAGTGGTGATTTTATTATACGGCCACCTATATTGTAGTATTGGACCATGACCGCTGAAAAATCCCTGAAGGAGGTGCTCGCCGCCTATGCCGCGGGCAGAATCTCACTCGAAGATGCGACGGAGACGATAGCCGGACTCCGGGTTGAGCGGGTGGGCGAACTTGCCAGGATAGACCTCGGACGGGAGGTCAGGTGCGGCATCCCCGAGGTCGTGCTGGCCGAGGGGAAGGATACAGCCGATCTGGTCTCGATCATGGAACGGCATTGCAGCGCCGCCGGCCGCTGCCTTGCCACACGCGTCTCTCCTGCACAGGCGGAGGCGATCGGTATCGCTGCAGACGCCGCCGGTCTCACCGTCCGCTATGAGGAGCGGGGGCGCACGGTCGTGCTCTCGAACGGCGAACCGCCGCAACATAGGGGCGGCATCGTCTCCATCCTTACCGCCGGCACCGCCGATATCAGGGTGGCCGAGGAGGCGCGGGTGGTGGCCGAGGAGATGGGATGCGAGGTGCGGACCGCCTATGACGTGGGTGCGGCAGGCGTCCACCGTCTCTTCCCGGCGCTGAAGGATCTGGCAGGATCTCATGTCTATGTCGTCTGTGCAGGACGGGAGGGCACACTCCCGGCGGTCGTTGCCGGTCTTGTGGACCGCCCGGTGATCGGCGTCCCGGTCTCCACCGGGTATGGTTATATGGGGGCCGGAGCAGCGGCACTTGCCAGCATGCTCCAGTCCTGTGCGGTGCTGACTGTTGTGAACATCGATGCAGGCTTTGTTGCAGGGGCCCACGCCGCGCAGATTGCACACCTGGCGGAACGCGCATGAAACGGGCCTTCTATATCGGGCGGTTCCAGCCCTATCACAATGGCCACCAGTCGGTGATGGAGCGGATCGCTCCCCTTGTGGACGAGATCGTCATTGGTGTGGGGAGTGCACAGCTCTCGCACGAGGTCAATAACCCCTTCACCGCCGGAGAGCGCCTGATGATGATCGCCGCCGCCCTCCGCGAGATCGGCGTGTCCTATCACGCCGTTCCGATCGAGGACCTCAGGCGAAACGCCCTCTGGGTCTCCCATGTCTACTCGATGACGCCGTATTTTGACGTGGTCTATTCCAACAATCCCCTTGTTATCAGGCTTTTTTCAGAGAGCGGGAAAAAGGTGCAGACCCTTCCGATGTACCGACGGGAGACTCTTTCCGGCACGGAGGTGCGGCGCCGGATGCTCGCTGGCGAGGACTGGCGGAGTCTTGTCCCCGATCCGGTCGCTGCTGTGATCGACGAGATCGGCGGGGCGGAGCGCCTGCGCGCGATCTCGTCATCAGACTAACAATCCTTTATATTCAGGCACCGATAGATCGATGATGTTCAGGTTTATCAGGGGCCTTTTTGAGAAAAACGAGGAAGAAACCCTCAGCCTGACGGCAGATGAGGCCGGACTGTGGCTTGACGAGAGAGAAAAAGTGATCGAGAGTGGTCTGGCGGAAAAAACCGAAACCTGCCGGACCATTGTCTCTGAATCCCTCTCCGGTCTGGAAAATATGCGTTCCGAACTCGCAAAGGCGGAGGGGCGCGAGGATATCCACCCCAAACTCCGGAGCGTCACCGAGCGATCCCTGCCCGCCTTCCTGGCGGCGCTCGGACAGCAGACCTCCCGCTCCCTCCCCGCCGATCCCGACGAATTTTATCCGGTCGCCGCCGATATCCTCACCAGCCTGCTCAAGATCCAGAAACGCCAGGGTCGCTATCTCGCCGGAGCCTTTCCCGAGGAGATGAAGGAGATACGCGGGTTCAGCGCCGAGATCGGGCGGAGCATCAATGACCTGACCGAGGCTGTGAAAGATGCGCAGGCAGCGCGGAAACAGATCGAATCCGCCCGTGACGCCCTCTCGGCCCTGAACGGTTCATATGAAGAGATCCGTACTGTTCAGGAGAAGATGCCGGCTATACATGCTCGTATCGCTCAATCCGAGGGCGCCATCCGGGAGAAGGAGGAACTGGTCCGGGTGCTCAGGGACGATGCCGAGTATCTGGCCTGCATGGACCTTCAGGGGGAAGCGGATAGACTGGAGAAGGAAGAGGGCGCCGCAGCACAGGACCTCCGGAACCTCGGTACGCGGACAGGGCGCGTCCTGAAGAAGGCAGAAAAAATTGTCATGCGGAGCGATCGGCCAAAAGATACAAAGACGCTTTCTGCCTGTATCCGACTCCTTGAGAATCCGGGTGCCGCGGGTATCGATGCCGTCCTCTCCTCTCTTTCCCCAGCGGTGGCGATGGTGCGGGCGCAGATCGCCTCTGGTTCGCTCAGCCTGAAGGGAAAGGAGGATCTGGCGCTCTTCTGCGATGAAGAACGGCTGGAAAATGCATTTTCCGCTGCCTTTGCCAGACTTGAATCGGCCCACGAGCGCACTTCAGAGATACACAGGGAGATTCAGGGCTGCACCCTGCCCATTGAGGTGGCGGCGCTGGACAGGGAGCTCGGGGAGATCTCCGCAGCGGTAGAGGCGGACCGGACCGCCTTCAAGGAAGCCGAAGAGAGGGTGGCCCTCCTCAGCGCTGATCTCCCCCGGCAGGCGCAGGCGGTGCAGGATGCCCTCACGGCGGTTGCCGGAACTCCAGTTGATTTCAGGGACAGACATCTGCCGAAAGCCGGAGCAGAAAAAACCGCCTGAAATCGGTGATACCGATCTCAGGATGGTTGCCCATGCAGGCGCCCACCCGTATGATGGTCGGATCATTGAGGTCGATGCAGGCACATTCACCGGCGATCCCCCTCCCTGTGAGGGGGATGAAGTCCAGACCGACCCGTTTGATTATGCCCCCGTCTTTCCGGCAGCAGATGGGCGTGTGCTGGTGTCCGATGCAGAGGTGGGACAACCCGCGCCGATCCAGTTCCTCAAACGCCATCTCAGCAGTATAATGATAGCCTGAGAATGATGGGCCTGGACGGGTCGAGAGGCGCTGCCAGAATGGTTGTTCGGTCAGTCCGCCCCCGAGTCGGAGGGGTCCGCCATGCACGAACAGCATGCTGTCGATCACCGTCTCCTGCTTCATACCCCTGATCATCGAGAGGAGTGGGGACTCCCTGATCCCTTCATGCGCCTCACCGCTCCGTCTGTCCCCGCCGCTCACAGGGATGTGCCGGAGATAGGCGTCGTCGTGGTTTCCGAGGAGAAATGTAACCGGGAGTTGTTCTGAGAGCGCCTGCATCCGCTGGAGGGTCTCTTCGGGTTGATGCCCGCGCCCGAGGATGTCGCCCAGACAGACGACCCCATCGATCCCGCCGAAGACCTCGCAGAACCGCCGGTCACAGAGGAGCGCGATCACGCGGGAGAGGGCCTCTGCGTCCGCGTGAATATCAGAAAGGACACAGACCGCCATATCACTACACTATACCGCAACGTCCTTTAAAAGAGCAGCGCCATATCTACTGATGAATATTGAGCCGAGCGCGCTGGACCGGTTGTGGCTGGTTGTTCCCGCCGTTTCCTTCGGGGGGATACTGGCATCGGCGATTGCCATCACGGTCTCCGGCAGTCCGCTGTTGATCGATCACTCGCTGTGGGCGATCGGGAAATGGGCATGCATTATCGCTTCGGTTCTTCTCTGTGCCTATGCATATACGAGGAAGAGGAAGGACCTTGTTGCTCTGCTTGCCCCCGCCTATGCAGTGCTGATCTTTATGAACGGCGATTTCACCAGCGGACCTATCATGCAGGTGCTGTTTGCCGCCTCGATCAGTGTGCTGGCCGTGAGGGTGGAGAAAAGGTTTCAATAAAATCGGCTTCAGAGGGAGAGTATCATGGGACGGGCGGAGCGATTGTTTGATGCGTACTGCGAGCGGATTCGGCCGGCATGTGCGGGTATCGATAAGGAAACGGGCCATGCCATAGCGTCAGCCCTGCTCAGTTACAAGTTCGGGCTCTATGGAAATGCCGTTGAAAAGGCCGAGGCCGCTATCCGGTTGATTGAGAAAAAGGGTGCTCCAAAGGCCATTTATACGGCTCTCGGTCTTTTAAAACGGCGCGCGGCCGATCTGAAGGCGGCGGTGATCGTCTCCGAGGGACTGACGCTGTTCTCTCCGGAGGACCGGGAATATCTTGCGATGGATCTCTCTGAAGACCTGATCGAGGACCGGATCTCCTTTTCAATTGACAATGCCCTTATTCTGCTCTATGCAGTGGGACTGATCACGTCGCCCGATGACGAGCAGGCGCTCGACGAGCACCGGGGTTTTCCGATCCAGATCATCACCTCGTACAGGAAACAGCTGGATCTCTAAACATCACCCTCCGACGATACCGGGCGGGATGGAACACCACCCCCATCTCCGGGATTACCCCATCCCGCCGTGGAGAGGGGTGAATACGCTCCTTTATGGGTGATCTGAGATGAACGCCCATCCTGGATTCTCTTTTTCAAATATGATTGGACATCTCCCTCATTGCCGGCAGGGCCATATGGTCACTCTGAATCGCATGCGACCCGCCTGGAGGGACAGACGAAGCAGCTGCTCACCCATGAGTGACTGGACAAAAAAGATGGGGTTCAGAACGAATCGATGCTGATCCCTTCAAAGGAGTCGGCGATCTCCCTGACGTCCTTCATGCCGAAGGCGGTCTGAACCGAGAGGAGATCGAGTTCGGCGGCGCACGAGCACATGTAATCGATGATGTCCACCGAGAGTTCCCGGTGCTGCTTGCTCTTTCTGAGCTGGTCCATCAGGTGCGCCATCCGCTCCGGTGACTCCATCCGGATCTTTGCCAGGGAAACAACGCACATAAAGATCCGGGTGAGGTTCCTGTCCGGTCCGGTGATGGTGTCGAAGAAATTTTTGAGCACCTGTGCCTGATAGACCTCGCCGCCCATAGATATCAGACTTCTTACGTGCCTCTAAAAAAAGGTATCTATTTTCCTGGGTAAAGGGGTGGAGGGGGAGGACCCCGACCAACAGGTGCGGGGATGAAAGCGGAACCCCTTTTGTTGATTGTGATTTATGGAGAAAAATTTATTATTGCGTGCCTTATGGTGCTTTGTATGCTCCAGGCTTACATGTATCGGATGTATCCTTCTCAGGAGCAGGTCGCTCTCCTCATGAAGCACATCCATGCCTGTCGGTTTGTGTACAATCATTCTCTGGAGCAGAAGATCCGAGTATATGAGCAGGAAGGTCGAACACTCTCCTGTTTCGACCTGAACAACCGTCTCCCGGCTCTCAAGGAAGATTATCCGTGGCTCAAAGAGGTCAATTCTCAATCTCTCCAGAGTGCAAACAAAAATCTCGATAATGCTTTCAGTCGGTTTTTCCGGGAGAAAAAAGGATTTCCACGGTTCAAGTCAAAGAAAAATCCTGTGCAGTCTTTTCAGGTGCCTCAGAGTTACTCCGTGGACTTCGATCAGAGATGGATCAAACTCCCGAAGATCAGTACGATTAGAACCATCTTTCACCGTGTCTTCACCGGGAAGATGAAGTATGCCACTGTCTCCGTGACTTCGACGGGAAAGTGGTTCGTCAGCATTCTTGTCGATGATGGGAAAAACGAACCTGACCCCGCACCTTTCACTCTGGACACCACGCTCGGGATCGATGTTGGGCTGAAGCACTTTGCGACCCTTTCCACCGGAGAGAAGATTGAGAACCCTCGACACCTGAAGACCTCCCTTCAGCGGTTGAAGGTGTTGCAGCGGCGAGTATCCCGGAAGAAGAAAGGATCCAAGAATCGGGAGAAGGCGATCCAGAAACTTGCCCGGTGCCATGAAAAAATCGCCAACCAACGTAACGATTTTCTGCACAAAGTCTCTTTTCGAGTTGTGAGCGAGAACCAAGCCATTGCAGTGGAATCGTTGAATGTTGGTGGGATGATGAAGAACCATCTTCTGGCACAGGGGATTGGAGATGTTTCGTGGTACGCTTTCTTCACGATGCTGGAATACAAGTGTCGGAGGTACGGGAAGACTTTCCTGAAGATCGGGAGATTCGATCCCTGCTCGAAGATATGCAATACTTGTGGATATCTTAAACGGGATCTTGCCCTCTCTGACAGGGGATGGGTCTGTCCTGATTGTGGTGCTCATCACGACCGCGATATCAACGCGGCGATCAATATCAAGAAGTTCGCCCTGCAAGAGCAGAATCTTGTTGGGGTATCAGGTGCGGGACGCACCGGAGAGCCTGTGGACTTGCCTCAGTAGAGGGAGGATGAAGCAGGAAGCCAGGCCCAACAGGCGCGTGGTAGTTCACTTTTTCGTGCTCACGATCTTGATGATATCGCCGTCCTTGAGTTCGGTGCTCTCCTTGATCCGCATCCCGCTCCGGGCATCGACGGCATACAGGAAACCCTCACCGATGTCGGAGTGAACGCGGAAGGCCAGGTCTCTGGGGGTGGAACCCCTGCGCATCAGGAAGGCGTCAGGAAGCACCCTCCCCTGTTTGTCGGTGTAGTGGTGCTCGTCCTCCACGGGGTAGACGACGATCTGGTCCAGGAGTTCGTAGACGGCGCGGTCGATCACGCCCTGGACGCCGGTGCCCCCGTGCTCCGCCATCAGAACGGCGATCTTTTCGAGTCCTGCCCGCTGTTGCGCCGAGAGGTTTGTCTCCGGTTTGATGGCGAACGATGGATCGCCCGGGACATACTCGATGAACCCGCCGTCTGCGGCCATCCGGACGGCGAGTTCTGCCGCCGCGCTCACCGGGACGGCGCCGAGGTCCTTCAGCCCGGAGAGCATTTCGGGCGTGGCGGTATCCATCTTGTTCCCGATGAACAGCACCGGTTTTGTGCGCTGGAGCAGGCGTTCGCAGAAGGGTTCGAGGTCCTCCTCTCCGGTCCGCCTGAGATCGATCCCGAGTTCGTCTGCCGTATCCTTCACGTCCTCATAGGTGATCCCGAGGCCCGCCAGAACGTCGGCGACGCCATCGATGATGTCAAAGGTCCGCTGCTGCGCCTGCCGCTGGAGCCGCGGCCAGTGTTTGCCCAGGATGCCGACGACCCACATCGTCATCTCGTGCTCGAGGAAGCGGATATCCTCCCGTGGATCATGGCTGCCCGGATCGACCGGATTGCCCTCCGCATCGGTGGCCCCGCTGGCGTCCACCACATGGATGATGGCGTCGGCCTGCCGGAGATTGTCGAGAAACTGGTTGCCAAGCCCTCGCCCCTTGTGGGCGTCCGGGACGAGTCCGGCGACATCGATGAGGGCGACCGGGACGAACCGGACCCCCCCGGTACAGTTCCCGCACCCATTGATCCCGAGGTCCTGGCACGGGCAGCGGGTGCGCACATATGCAACGCCGTTATTGGCGTCAATGGTGGTGAAGGGATAATTGGCGATCTCGACCTGCGCCATCGTCGCGGCCTTGAAAAAGGTGGATTTGCCGCAGTTCGGTTTGCCGGCGAGTGCAAGCGTAATCATAACAATTCTCTTTTACGTCTGCACCTTATTAATCTGGTACCATGGGCTATATTACGAGGAATACCTATTATTTCGATGCGCCGGGGGAGGAGAACACGGCTGATGCAGCCAGGTTCGCCGTCGAACGGGCTCAGGAGACAAATATCGGCACGATCGTCGTTGCGAGCACCTCCGGGTACACCGCCCGCCAGTTCCTTGAAGCGATGGAGGGGACCGACCTGCGCCTTGTTGTGGTGACGCATGTGGTCGGCTTTTCTGCGCCCGGCGTCTGGGATTTTGACACTGAGACGGCAGACCTCCTGCGGGCCGGCGGTGCAACGATCGTCACCGGCACCCATGTTCTTTCCGGGCTTGAACGCTCGATCTCACGCTCTCCAAGACTCGGGGGCGGATCGCGCACCGAGGCGATCGCCGAGGCGCTCAGGCGGACTGTTGCCGTGGGATTGAAGGTGGCGGTGGAGTGCGCCCTCATCGCCGCCGATCAGGGTGCGATCGGCGTGACCGATGAGGTGATCGCCGTCGGCGGTACGGCCAGCGGTGCGGACACGGTCTGCGTGATCCGTCCGTCGCATACGGCCTCCTACTTTGACCTGCAGGTGCGCGAGATCGTCGCCATGCCCAGGAACAGGTGATTATGGTCCTGCACTCCCTCAGGGAGGCCTTGAGCCTCCTCATCCGGATGCCGATTATCTGGCTCTCCGGCATCGTCGCCGGCGCCGCTGTTGGAATTGACCTCTATCTCGAACTGAGTGGAGAGGCATTCTTCGGCGGCAAGATCCTCCTTCTCGGGCTGCTGGCCCTTCCGTTCTGTATGGCCGGCAGCATCGGGGCGATCAACCGCGCCGAGGGGAGCCTGGAGGTGTTCCTGGAGGAGGGGCGGAAGGGATATTTCCGGGTGCTCCTTCCCGCGCTCGTCCTCCTCTTTGCTGTCATCGTGACGATATTCCTCCTTGCAGTGCCCCTCTCGATCATCCTGGGCGGGAACGCCATAGAGGCGGCTGCATCCACGGCGCTCGGCGTGATCTTCACCTTCGCCCTGTTCGCCTATTTCACCGATACGACGGCGGTCACCGGAGGACATGGTGTGTTTGCCTCGATCCAGCAGAGCACGGTATTTGTGCTCTCCCACCTCTCGAGCACCATCCTGTTCTATCTTGCCAACCTTGCCGCCCTCTGTGCCCTCGGGTTTGGCGGTGTGTTCGTCTGGACGGTCCTGCTCTATGATCGCCTCGCACCTCTGGCCGAGAGCGGCGATCTGGTCATCGTCAATACGACCAGTGCGGCGGCGGCGCAGGCAGAGTTCGCCGCCATCCTGGGACCTGAGGGGATCTGGGCGAGCGCCCTTGTCTATGCCCTGATCATTGCCGTATTCGTCCCCTTCGCCCTTGCGTTCAAGACTGTCTTCTATCTCCGTCATGCCGGTGAGATGGAAGCGCCGGTGCAGGGGGAGTACGACGAAAAGGGACGATGGTATAAGTATTAATTCATTTTTGGCTGGGAGGGTTTGCCCCCCCCTCTCCGGTGCTCAGATCAGCGCCACGAGCACCATCGCGAACACTCCCCCTGAGAGGGTGGCCACGAGGTTGGTGCCCGCGTTCCCGAAGACGCCCCGGTTTTCAAGTGTGGCGCCGATCAGACTGTCCACGTTCGTGCCCACAAATCCGGCGACAATCCCGATGACGGCGATTGCGGGATCGGCCACGCCGAGCGCCCATGCCGAGAGGGAGACGATCACCGCCGCTCCGAGCGCCACCGCCTCACCGAGAAGGGTGACGCCCCCGTTTGTCCCGGGACTGACACGCTCGAGGGTGGTGATCAGGTAGGGGTCACCCCCCATCACACCGATCTCAGAGGCCACGGTGTCGGCCGCTGCGGAGGCGACGCTCCCCAGGAAAAGCCCGATACATGCAGGATGCCCGGTGATCCCCCAGAGCACGGCGCCGGCGGTGCCGACCAGACCGTTTGCAAACACGTTGAAATATCCCCGGACGCCACCATGGGACTGGGCGACGCCGAGCGTATTCTTCTCCCGGTACCTGAACTTCGTCGCCGCCGAACCGACGACGAAGAAGACGAGCATGATGAAGAACCAGCGCACATCGGCGAACACGATGAGCAGCAGACCGATGATGGCGCCGGAGAAGAGGCCGGAGAGATCGGCGGCCCTGAGACGGTAGGCGGTGTAGCCGAAGAGAAAGGCGATGAACGCCGCCAGGGCGAGTATCGGGAGGTCCACCGAATAATCGATCTCATAGAAGAGCTGCATCGCCATCGCCGCCCCCAGCGCCTCGATCATCAGGGCGTCGTCCCTGCCGGTGAGGGCGGCGTGGAGCAGCACGGCCACCAGAACGCCGAGAAGGGCCGTGAGGGGGAGAAATTCCCCGACATAGTACATCGCCAGCAGCGCCGCTGCAAAACCGACCAGGATGAAGGGGATATAGGACCGGGTGCGGTTGCCGCTGAGCCTGAAGGCCGACTCACCGATCACGACGATGGCAAGCGTGGCGCCGAAAACGGCAATCGAAAGATATCCGACGCCGTAGAGGGCGGCGATAACAATGATCGAGATGGAGAAGAAACGGGTTCCCTTGATCAGGAGAAGAACACCTGAAAACAGGATAACCAGCAGGGAGAGAAGCCATGCGGGCTGGATCAGAGGGGCTACCATAATCCCGATGAGGGCGAGGATTGTGGCGAGCGCCGGGCCCGACTCCCGTATCATGCAGTGTGATGGTTGTGAGTTCTCCAAAAAGAACTTTGTAGTAGGAATCGGTCCGCTCCTCTATTCACGCTTCCATATAATTCCTTTAAAAACATGGAAATCCAATAGGGATGGAGATGTCATCCCCGCATACGATACCCAAAACCTACGACTTCCGGGAAGTGGAGGAACGGTGGCAGCGCACATGGCGCGACGAGGACAACTTCTTTGATCCCGACTCGACGCGGCCGCGGTTCATCATCGACACGCCGCCGCCCTATCCGACCGGCAATTTCCATATCGGCAATGCCCTGAACTGGTGTTATATCGATTTCATTGCGCGCTACAGGCGGATGTGCGGTTACAACGTGATGTTCCCGCAGGGATGGGACTGCCACGGCCTCCCCACCGAGGTGAAGGTGGAGGAGATCCATGGCATCACCAAAAACGATGTTTCCAGGGAGGAGTTCAGGCAGATGTGCCGTGAACTCACCCTCGGGAATATCGAGAAGATGCGCGCCACCCTCCGGGCCTGCGGTTTCTCCACCGACTGGAGCCATGAGTACATCACCATGCTCCCCGAATATTACGGGAAGACTCAGCTCTCCTTTTTGCGGATGCTGAAATCCGATTATATCTATCAGAGCGAGCATCCGGTGAACTACTGCACCCGCTGCGAAACGGCGATCGCCTTTGCCGAGGTCAGTTACGAACCGCGCCAGACAAAACTGAACTATTTCGATTTCGACGGTCTTGAGATCGCAACCACCCGCCCGGAACTCCTCGCCGCCTGTGTCGCCGTCGCCGTCCATCCGGAGGATGAGCGCTATGCGGACCTCGCCGGGAAATCCCTGCGTGTCCCCCTCTTTGGGCATGATGTGCAGGTGATCAGGGACGAGGCGGTCGATCCATCCTTTGGATCGGGCGCCGTGATGATCTGTACCTTCGGCGACAAGCAGGACGTCCACTGGTGGAAGGAGTATGACCTTCCCCTCAGAAAGGCGATCGACCGGACCGGGAGAATGACGGCGATCTGCGGGTCCTATGAGGGGATGACGGCACAGGAATGCCGGGAGGCGATCCTCGCCGCCATGGAGAAGGAGGGCATTCTCAAGCGCCAGGAGACGCTCGAGCAGCGGGTCGGCACCTGCTGGCGGTGCAAGACCCCGATCGAGATCCTCTCCGAGCGGCAGTGGTTCATCAGGATCCGCCCCGACGAGATCATGGATGCGGTGCAGCAGATTGGCTGGTACCCCGAGCATATGCGCATGCGCCTCGAGAACTGGGTGGAGCAGATGGAGTGGGACTGGTGCATCTCGCGTCAGCGGATCTTCGCCACGCCCATCCCGGTCTGGTTCTGTGCGCAATGCGGTGAGATGGTCCTCCCCGAGGAGGGCGATCTCCCGGTCGATCCGACCTCCGATGCCCCGAAGCGCCCGTGCCCGAAGTGCGGTTCTGAGACCTTCACCGGCGAACAGGACGTGCTGGACACCTGGATGGACTCCTCGATCTCGGTCCTGAACATCACCGGGTGGGACGGCAGCGGCACTCCCTCCATCTTCCCGGCACAGATCCGGCCGCAGGGCCATGACATCATCCGGACATGGGCCTTCTACACGGTGCTCCGCTCGGTTGCCCTGACCGGTCAGAGGCCCTGGGACCAGATCCTTGTCAACGGCATGGTGCTCGGCGAGGACGGGTTCAAGATGTCCAAGAGCCGGAATAACATCATCGCCCCGGAGGCGATCCTCTCCGAGTACGGCGCCGACGCCTTCCGTCAGTGGGGGGCGATGGGCGGGGCCACCGGTCAGGATATCATGTTCACCTGGAACGATGTCGTCGCTGCCTCCCGTTTCCAGACGAAGATGTGGAACATCATGCGCTTTGTGCTGACGCAGCTGGAGCGCGCACCCGTCACCGAGGGCCCGGTCACCGGACTGCTGGACCGCTGGCTGCTTGAAAAGCTCTCCGGGTGTATTGCCGAGGTGACGGAGGCCCTTGAGACCTACCAGTTCGATCAGGGGCTCCGGGCGATCCGCGACTTCACCAGGAATATCCTTGCCGACGATTACATCGAACTGGTCAAGGGGCGTCTCTACTCCGACGACGCCGAACGCCAGAGCGCCGCCCGCGCCCTGACTATCACCATCGACGCTCTCTGCAGGATGATTGCGCCCTATGTGCCGCACTTTGCCGAGGAATGCTGGTCGATGTTCCGGGAGGGGAGCGTCCTGAAGCAGGAATGGCCCGCCGTCACCTTCGAGGACGCCGGGGCCGGGCGTCTCGGCGACCGGGTGGTCGCCCTCACGGCCGAACTCAGGCGCTACAAGCACGACCTCGGTCTGGCGCTGAACGCCCCGTTCGGCACCCTGGCCATCTACACCCCGGAGCCGGTCGAGGACGGCGGGGACGTGGCCCGGGCCCTGAACGCCTCGGTGGTCTGGCGGACCGGAGAACCGGCACTGGAGAAGGTTCCGGCAGGTGTGGAGTTCAATATGGCCGTGATCGGTCCTGCCCTCAGAAAGCAGGCCCGGGGCTTCATGAAGGCCGTCGAGGCCCTGCCGCCCGCGCTCCTCCAGAACCCGCCGTCGACGGTCAGCGTGGACGGCGAGGAGATTGCCGTTCCCGAGAACGCATTCGCGCCGAAGTTCACCTATGCGGTGGAGGGCGAGGCCGTCGATGTGCGGACCATCGGCGACGTCACCGTCACCCTCCGCCGCCAGGGCTGATCCCTTTTTTGTGGGGGGCGATTCTTCGCTTCCCAAACCTCTTCTATGGTGCCGACACACCTGTCGGTGATGAATCTGCCTGAGTGCGGGGGATGCCGGTGACTGCAGGGCCGCTGCTGATCGGTGGTGCCTGTCTGCTTGCAGGGGTGGCGATATGGGTATTCACCGGCAGCATCGCCGTCGGCGGACTGCTTGCCCTTGTCGGTGGCGTCCTGGTCCTGATCGGTCTTGCCCCCTCTGAATATGACGAGGAGGAGCAGTTCGAGACCGAGGAGGAGATCCTGAATATCTATGATGAGTGATGGCGCCCGCCGCCGCCGGCGGTGTTGTTGTTGGGATCAGCGGACGCTCCTGCTGTTATTTTATAAAATCGATGGGCCTGTCCGGATTCGAACCGGAGATCTTCGCCGTGTAAGGGCGTTAAATTTGATATTGGGTCAGATTATTCCTTAAATTCTGAAAGTAGTAATGGTGAAAAAAATGAAGATTCGGAATTTGATGATCGTAGTATAACGCTCAACAGCGTGTGGATAAATCATCTGAATGAATTCAAGAAATGGTTATACTCTAGATCTATCTCAGAGAGGGCAAAAAAGGATTATCTGTCCGCAGTATCTCGTTTTTTTGAAATGCGCGTCATAAAAAGACCCGGTGATTTTCGATATTTGACTTTGAAAGATAAGGAATCCCGAGGGATAAGAAATTTCATGAATTATTTCGAGGATTCTGAGTTTGAAGAAATCATTGGCTTTTCAATTGACAAATGGCGGAAATATTTAAAGATTAAATCTTCTGGCGTTGTGGAAGTGTATGTTTCTGATGAAGAGATTCTAGATGCCTTTCTTGCATGTCCTGATGAGTTAAAGCCTGTCTTTAAGTTGCTCGTATATTCTGGAAGTCGTTTTTCCCATATTTATGGTATGCTGAAGGGCTTTGATACGCAAAATGTCATCGTTGAAAATGGTGTGGCCCATTATCCTACATCTGGACTCTCAAAGGGAGCAAAAAAAACATTTCATGTTTACTTTCCTTCATCATTCCTTCCTGAGTTGGAAAATGTGAGTGAACTTAAGTCTGAGGATTATATTCTCAGGATGATCAAGCATGGGCGTGTATCTGCAAAAACCATCAGGAAGTGGCATCTCAACTTTATGATCGGTCATGGGGTGCAGGAGAGTGTTGCTGATTTTATTCAGGGAAGAGCAGCAGTTACTGTTGGGAGTGCCCATTATCTGAATAAAGTTAAACAAGCGACGGATTCTTATGGGTCTCTAATCTTGGAATATGTTGTTTGAAATATAGAATGCATTGTTTTGTGGGTTCTTAATTTTCAGAAACTATTTATTTTATGTGGATAATTTTTGTATGTGGTTATATGGGCATAATGGGCGGATTTTTTCGAAGGAAGAACACTCAAAATAAGGAAGATATAAGGGAATATCCTCTTCAGGAGGATTTTTCTCATAGTGATCGGAATGATGTAGAAGACAGTTGTCTTAATAATGGAGAAACAATTGGAATAAACTACAATTCGTCTGGCATGAATAATACCGATGAAAATATTGAGGCGTATGTATCCAGGTATTTGTCGAATGCACCTGAGTTTTTTTTGGACAATATCATCTATTTATCAGAATTACAATCTTGTGACGAATTAAAAATAATTTATGATATGAATGATTGGTCTGATCTTGATCGTGTAGAGGGGCATATATTCAATCTTATAAATGAATCTAATGATGATCTGAAGGCTACTAGTGATCCTGAAGATAAGGAAAACATAAGAGGAATGATTTCAATATGGGAATCTTATCTTAAGTTCATAAATGATTCAAAGAAATTTAAGAAAGTGTTTGACAAAAATGGATATATTATCACGTTTCCACAGTATTTTTCTATATTTTTAGATTGTATTAACAAGAAGAAAGCAATATTGCAAAAAGAAGACGATGATCAGTTAGATGAATGTTTTGGGGATTGTTTTGAGCCTTATATGATCATATGGAAGAACAAATTGGGGCCCAATCCAACCATCTCTCAAATCCTTAAGGAAATATATTGTACTTCTTTCCCAGATCTAGACGACGAGGGTTCTGAATTTCCCCCAAGTATATGCCGATTCTTACTCAGAAAATTTGGTTATGACTGTAGTGTCGATGAAATTAGGTCCATGCTGTCTGATATTGAGGAAGAAGTAGAGATAGATAATTTTGAGGCCAATTTGGAGAACGAGTTTAACATTGAAGATATTCCTGTGCAGAAAGCACAGAAAATCGATATTTCAGATTTGGATGGGTATCAGTTTGAGAGAACGTTGTGTGATGTTTTTGAACAACTTGGCTATACTGCGGTTTTGACATCCAAATCTCGTGATCAGGGTGCGGATCTGGTAATTAGCCAGGATGGTACGAAAGCCGTTGTCCAAGCCAAGTATTATGAAGGAAAGGTTTCGAATGCAGCAATTCAGGAGGTAGTTGCTTCAAAGGCTTACTATGGCGCTGATGATGCAATGGTAGTCACCACAGGATCATTCACAAGTAGTGCTCTAGAGTTGGCCGAAGCGAATGATGTTGTCCTGTGGGACGGGGAAAGATTATCTCAAGTCTTATCTGATCTGAATGAAGTCATTGATCCAGATATTGACGTGGAAAATCGTTCCGAGTACTGCTGTCCATTCTGCGATGTGATGTTTCTTGTTGATGCTGAGTCTCTGGTGGATAATAATGTTATAATCGAATGTCCTCGTTGCGATAATGATATTTTTTTCGAAGATGGTGTAATTATTTCCGAGGATGACATCAGAGCGTACATGGATTCTTCTGTTGAGATAGTTTCAGATTATCTACACGAGGTTTGTGATTTTTCCGTTGTTAAATTAGATGCAATTGTTGGATTGATTCTAGATTTGCTGGAAAGAAGCGAAAATTTTAACGATAAACATTTGTACGCCGTGGTCTATAAGGCTCTTAGCAACCTGGGCATGACATATGATTATTCTGTTGTTAAAGAACTTGTAAATTCGGTAGAGGGTAATAATAGAATCAGCTTGAAGGACTTCTCTGAGCGATCTCACGAATCTCTGAGGGTTTCTGTTGATAGTGATGTGGATGAGATTGGCTTTTTTGCGCATTGTCCTGCTTGTGGTGGATCTGTGGAAATAAACGTTGAGCGCAATGATAGTCCGCAAAAGGTTGAGTTAACTTGTCCCCACTGTGGTGTTTTGTGGTCTTCCACGGTGACTCTAAGTCAGAATCCTTGGAAAGGGGGCGAGGACGAATGAAAAGGATATATTTCTTCCTTCAATATTGCGAGATGTGTTATTTTTTGTTTACTTGGAGTTCTGATAGTGCCTGTATTATATCCAAACACTTGCTTTGCTCTCCTCCGACGGATTGTTCATGCATTTTTAGCCAAATTTGGCACAAATTTAATTATTTGAAAAATTGAGTTGATATTGTTGTTATTTTTTATAAATGGGCGTATATGCTGGGTTTTTTGGCATAAATAAAAAATGCTTCCCTATGTATATTATAGTGTGCCGTTGTGGTGAATGATTAACTTGAGTTTAGTATGCTCTCTGATTGTTGTTTGGTGGGAGATATCAACTCAGTTTTCCTACAATGAATTTAGTGTTCCTATTATTCTGACCAAATGGCTTCGTTTTAATGGAATATCTCAATTCTAACTCAATTTTTAACTTTGTTGCTGACATTATTTTGACTTGATCACTGCCGCTCTCTGCGAATTTATGGAGTGAAATGATTTCTCCTTTGTCTAATCTCGCTTCAATTTCCTGACACATTTTTTCTATAATTTTTGGTATAAATATACCTTTATATTCTCTTTTCAGTCGATTTTTGATAGATGTCTTGCCTTTTTCTGTGTTCATCCAGCATTTTTCGATTCTCGCCCCATTCTGAGGCATATAATCTTCTTGTGCGATTTCTGAGTTGCTGAACAGGATGCAGACTTTTTTTTTGTCTGGGTTTGACTCATCCTGGCGAAATATGCGGCCAAGCATCTGGAAAATCTCGTTGTTTGAGTCATTTTCGATTATTTCATTTTGAACAGGATATACTGGTTTTTTATGGGTTCGTTCCTTGTTCTGCTCAATTTCCTTTTCTATTTCCTCTTTTGGCTTCATCACTTCCTCATATGCTGGGTGATAGTACGCCTCTGGGGGGAGTATTGGTGTGCCTGGGATAATTGCCATGCTCTTATCTCGATGGTCATTTGTTCCCTTCGACTCCTTTCCAAAAAATTTGACGTGTTCGTGTGGGAGGTCGAACACCGCACCTGATTCAAATGCTCTACTGTAAACATTGTTCTTCACGAAAATCACGGCTTTCTCATCGAGATAATTGAGTGCCCCAATAGCATCATTTGACACTGTTTTGATCTTTTTGATCAATGGTTCTGGATTTTGAAGTATCCCTGATGCAGGATATTTCGCATCCTGAACCTGTATAATTAGATAATTGTCATTTGGTTCCGCATCTTTTATCAGGGGAGAACCGTAGTCGCCTAATATGTCCATGCAGTATCTGTCTTTTTGGGAGGGTGTTGCATTCAGGTAAAATACCCTGTGCTGTTTTAAGTGGTGTGATTCATCCAGCACCACTTTTATGGGTGCCATTTCATTGAGTGATTTGTTATAGAGTGTAAATGGATGGTCTTGTCCATATCCTTTGATTAGTGAGTAAATAATCCTGAAATCTGGAATCGATTCATTACTGGAAGTAAGTATTGTTTCAATTACGTGCCTCTCTATGATCTCAAGTTCTCTGTTGATTTTAGTGTGGTTTCCATCCAGATAACTCCTGATGTCAGTCAGAGGCCCATCTATGAGCATCGGGACAAGTTCTGGAATGATGGTGGTTCCTTGAATATTTGAAACAAATTTTGATATCTTATACAGATTGTCAATATCTGTTTCCTCTTCTGGCATCAGAACGTCTGAGAGGGGAACGTCATCAATTATTATCGTTATCTCTCTTCCTATTAGGAAGGAAAGAACAGGTTTTATCATCTCTTTCACGGTAAATATGGCGATTCCTTGTCCGTCTCGGATCAAACCCCTCAGTTGTTCTCCCTGTGATCGATATATGCAGGACTCTTTGTTATTGCAATTTGAGCATATATTCGATGGCTTGATGTGTCTGTAATATTTTTTAATCTCCTCCTGGCGGCAGCACATATTTTCCTGTGTTTTTCCACGATAGATCATTGTTCTATCTTTATATTTGGGAGAAATTTTGCCATGCATTTCCTCAAGCAACGTGTACGACTGCATAACGTAGATGACTATCCGGCCTTGTTTCAGTTCGTCATCGGTATAACCAATTGCTGATGTCGTTTTTCCGCAACCAGTATGTCTTTTATCAAGCAGGTTCCGGTGTCGGTGTTCTGAGTACTCGGATTCTGCAGTTATTTTTTGAGGTTCATCTCCAATCGTCCTGGGGATTTCATCCACTGTACAGGTGAGCGTTTGTACATACGCTCCGCTAACTCCAAATTCTTCAGTCATAAAAATCACATTAAAAAAACTTAATAATCGGTCGCTCTGCTCAACAATTCATCCTGACAATCATATCTTCAGGTCAGCAAATGAGGGTTCAACCTTCAGTAGTGTAATGTGCTCAATTAGGGTTCGTGTAGATGCCGTGTGCGAATGGCCTTTGAGAATGAGTATGTATGAACTCTGAGAGTCAGGAAATAACAGAATCTAAAATGAAAGGCAAACCCGAACTATTACTTTTTTACAGAAGTTGAACGCTCTCTGATGTCTACCTCTGATCATGTCCTATATGACGTTTATCGTATTTATTAATTTTCATTTGGGTGCAATGTTTGGAATGTGGAATTGTTGGGTGTGTTCAGAAGTGTCGCGGAAACCCTGAATTTATGGGGTTAGAGACACAAAGGTTGTGATGGATATGGTAATTGCCTGCCTTGTTCATTCCTCTTGATTATAATGAAGGATTTTATCTTCATTCTGGCCGTCCTTTATATCTACACTTTTTGTCTCTTTTTTGTCTTTTTCTCCATGATCTGCTCTTCGATTATGATGGCGGGGTAAAATTATTAATATTTATTAGAATTATTTAATCCTCTGTGTGTTATCATGTGGATGCGGTAACGGAGGTGTCTGCCGCATTCGGTCTGTTCGCATCTTTGCTATCTGCGCGCTTAGGTTGGCGCTGTTGTCTGCGGAAATTATATAATGTTATAAAACCAATTGGACAACTATGAAACTCATTGGTCAATCGAAGATCAGTAAATTAAAACCAAAGCAAAATATCACGTATCCCCTGATCAGACTCCCTCAGGGGCGCGCAGATCTCATTGGTGAAACCGCATACATTTACGAAATCAATCGTGGCGGCAAGACTGCCTTATTATTGACCCTTGACTCTGATGTTGAATGGATATCTGAAGTTATACAACCTTGCGGTAAAGATGGCCTTGCGGAGAGAGTGTCTGAACTTGAATCTAAAGTCAATATGCTCTTAGAATCTGAAAATGATGGTGAAAATCGATGGGCCTGTCCGGATTCGAACCGGAGATCTTCGCCGTGTAAGGGCGACGTCATGACCAGCTAGACCACAGGCCCCAGAAATACCTTCTATTGTTGTACGCACGCACATATATCTCTGTTGTTCTCCGGCGCCCGTCGTTCTCGTGCTCCTCCGCTGCGCAAAAAAAGGTGGCATCCGTTCTGCACAAACCTTCAGGATCTCTTCATCTCCTCCAGAGTTCTCCGGATCGCACGCACCTCCTCGAGCAGTGCGTCGCCTCCCGACGGCAGGTCCTCACCGCCGGTCGCCGCCGCCACCGGCGGGGTCCCCCGCACCCTGGACATGATCAGCTCCCGCAAGGGCTCGGGCTCTTCAATCCCCAGAATCCGGATCTCAGCCTGCGGTTGCGCCGAGTATCCGGCGGTCTGAATCCTGAGGTTGGAGATGCCGAAATAGCGCATCAGTGGTCCCTGGATGATATCGACGTTCGTGATCCGGTTGTAGGGTACGATCCCGGTCTGCCTGAACCAGACGCCTCGCCGCCAGGTCATCTCGGTCGGCGTCAGGTGATAGAGGATGCTCCGATAGTACATCGGGATCCATACACCGACAAAGATGGCAATCGCCGCCGTGGCCAGTGCCATGCCAAGCGTCACCCAGAGGGGGGCCCCGGTGATCGCCGCCGGAAGGATCAGGAAGGCGACCAGAATTGCAACGACGAAAATAAGGGAAAGAAAGTAGTATGCCCTGAAGCTGGGTGCAGGCTTGAACTCCTTTCCGATGGTGATCTCTCTGGACACGATAATCAACCTCTCCAACCATTTATCGACGCCGCCCCTCTTCAATCTGTAGGCCGGTCGCAGATCCCCGGCGGCATGGACTATTGAGGCCTTTGCCTTCCGGAATCTCATGTAAAGGCCCGCTGCAGGGGCTCACTGCCTCTCTCCAGATCCTGACGAACCTTTATATTCAGGTATGTGTCAGGGCGTTCCATGACACCATCATATGCAGACACGGTGATGGCCGCCATCAGGGGGAGACGGAGCGTCCGGGCCTATGAGGGCCGTTATCTTGATGAGGAGACCGTCCTTTCGATTATCGACGCCGGCATCCACGCCCCGACGACACTCGGTCTCCAGCCGTGGAAGTTCGTGGTCGTCCGGGACCATGACCTGATGAAGCGCATATCCGACTTTTGCAAACCGGTCCTGCTCCTGAACCTCAAGGACCGGACCGATGCCGAGTCCGACGTGTTCAAAAAGATGCTCGAATCCAAGGAGTTCAACATCTTCTATAATGCGGCCGTCCTGGTGCTGGTCGTCGGGGATGAACGCAACCGTTTCAGCACCTATGACTGCACCCTCTGCGCCGGGAACATGATGCTCGCCGCCCATGCGATCGGGATCGGGAGCTGCTGGATCGGTGCGATCGAACCGGTCACCGGGAGTCCCGACCTGATGCAGGAACTGAAGATCCCGGAGGGCTACCGGATTGTCGCGCCTGTGGTCTTTGGCTATCCAAAAGAGGAACCGGAAAAACCACCGAGACGGGCCCCGGAGATTGTCTGGGTCCGCTGACGGATCGACTTCGCGGGGGAAATGCGGAATGAGCCGTTATCTCCCGCTCCTATTTCTCAGCGATTGTAAAAAAAAAGAATTACTGAAGGCCGAAGGACTTCAGGGTGACATCGGGGTTGACCTCGCCGACACGGTAGACGGCGCCCTCGGAGAGTTCGTTGATGACGACCTCTGCCGGAGAGAAGAGTGAGGTGTCGATCTTGTAGAAGTCGTAGCCTGCCTCCTTGAAGATCTCGTTAAAGGGTTTGCCGTAGCCCTGTGACGTGCAGGAGGGGATGCGCTCCAGGTAGTCCTTGATCTCGGGCGCCTCCATCGTCAGCGTGATCTGGCCGTGGTAGATCGTGGCGTCATTGGTCACGCCCATGGCGTTCTTCGCGCCGCGGACCGGCGGCACGGGGGCGGTGCCGAAACCGGCGATGATCTTCTTTGTGTCGAAACCAAGTTCGTTGAGTTTGTAGACCGCCGTCTCGACACAGCGTCCGGCCACCTGGATGGAGCCGACAATCGAGGAGGTGGGTGCGACGATGGCGCAGGTGTTGGCGACCTCAACCTTGCAGGCGTCGGCAATCGCCTGCATGACCTCGCCGTTCGGGAGGTGGTCGCTCTCCAGGCAGATCACGGCGGCATCGCACTCGTCCTGGTAGTCGATCACTTCATAGGTGTGCTTCGGCTTGAGGGAGAGGGCGCGGGCCGGGCCTGACCCCATCGCAAAGTAGTTGCCGACCTTAACGGTCCATCCCGCCTTCTGGGCGCCAAGGCAGGCGATGGCCGGGAAATCTGTCGAAACCTCGATGAAAGGCATCGGGATTCCCTTGATCTGCCCCATCGTGAAGTTCACCTCGGCGAGACCGCCGAGACAGATCTCTGTGAAGATGCGTCCCGCACGGTATCCGCCGGGGACGCTTACGCCGGCATCGACAATACGCGCACCATTGTCCAGCTCGTGGGCAGCGGCATTGTAGTCTTCAGGGTATTCAAAAATGTCGTTGAATATGTCAAGGGCCTGTTCATTCACGCTCAGCATGGGTATATCACCGTTCACATTATGAACGCAAAGAGAATAGATAAGACTTGCCAATCTTCTGTTCAGCGGAGAAGTTCCAGCACTCGACGGGGGTCGTATCTGAGGGTGATCACCCGTGTCCTCCCCCGCCCCTGCCGGTAATCAAGGTTTATCAGGCGCATGGCATCGAGTTTCTTGATGATCTCGTAAAAGCGCGTATATCCGATTTTTGCGCTGTTTTTCGCCACCTTATACACCTCTCCGGCGTTCATTTCCTCGCCTTCGATGCTCATCTCCGCGATCGTGGAGACGAGCGCTTTTTCTTCGCTTTTGAGCGTCCGAAGCGTGAAGGTGAGGTGAAGATATTTGGACACCTGATAGGCGCTGCAGATGTCGTCCTCCTCGACGCGTCGGCGTGCCTCGGCCTCGGCGTTCAATGCAGCCCGTTTGAGGAGATCGAGACCTACTCTAAGGTCTCCGCTCTTCATCGTCTGCTCGACGACGAGGTCGAGCATGCTCTCTGAGAGCACATTCGGGTAGAGTCCGGTATGCACCCGCTCCGCGAGGATGTGGCGGACTTCCTCTGCCGAGTACGGCGGGAAGTAGATCTCGGTCGGGCGGAAGACCGATGACACCCGCGGGTCCACCTCCCTGGAGAGGTCGACGTTCATATCCGAGATGATTGTGATCACCCCGATACGGGTGCCGGGATAGGATTCGTGTGCCCGGAGGAGGGCATAGAGCACCTTGTTGATCTCATTCTCATAGAGCAGGTAATTGGCGTCGTCGAGGGTGACAAGCAGCACGGTCTCCTCTTTCTGGAGGATGCGGGCCACGGCGTCGAAGACCTGCTTGAAGGATGTGCCGGACGGTGGCGGGAGGTGTCCGGTGAGTCTGCGGTAGATCTGGGCGAAGATGGCGAATTTGGTATTGTCGATCTGGCAGTTGATATAGACCGGGATCAGTTTCTGGGTGGTATCCTCGATCTGGGCGAAGAGTTTGCGCACACTCGTCGTCTTCCCGGTGCCGGGCAACCCGCGGCAGATGGTGTTCAGCGGTCGCCCGCCCCGCATGCCGGGCCGGATCTGGAAGGCGAGTTCGCTCATCTGCGTCTCGCGGTGGTTGAACTGCTCGGGGACATAGTCGATCTCGAAGACCTCGGGGTCCCGGAAGAGCGTCTCGTCCCACATGAGCAGGTCCTTCTTCATTACTGATCCCTCGGCATGTGCCTATTTATAGGCTGCAGATTTCACTTCTGCCCTGCATTCAGTGCGGATGGGTCATCCTGTCCATGCACGCCTTGCAGAGCGTCCGGTTCAGGAAGAGTCTGCTCATCTGTTTCTGGGTTTTCGGGACCTCGACACCGCACTCTTCACAGCAGTCTTCTGCTACGGGAGCGGGTTTCGGGGCCGCTGGCGCCTCCGCAGGGGCGGATGCCGGAGCAGGGATCACCGCCGGTTCGGCGGGCTGAACGGGGGGTTCGGGAGCGGGTGCCTCTGCGGGTTCGGCTGTGATTTCTGGCTGTATCTCCTCCAGGACCATCTGGGTTCCGGTTCCGCCGCCCATTTTTGCAGGTTTTGTGGAAAATACCCGTCTCCGGTAGGAGTCCACCCGTTCGGCCGTGGCATCGTCGCCCCGTCCGAGACGGGACAGGATGGTGTCGAGGAAACCGGCGAGTTCCTCCGCCTCCTCCGGTGTCTCGACATCCCCGCTGACCTCAAGCCGGATGTTCTCGTAGTTTTCCAGATTGACGGTGATACCGAGGGTGAGTGACTTTTTTTCGGCCATTGCTTCTCACAGTAGAGTTGGTGCCGTATCTATATCAGTTTATATATCGGTGCGGATTCGGGGGTGATCCTGTTCCCATGGGGCGAACACTCAATATCCCCTGATGCCCAACACTACACCTGATAATCGATCCGTCATGCGGCAGATGATGAGAGTTACCCCCACTGATCGGTGATGATGCACGGGATCTGATGCCGCTTTTCGGATCGGATACGCTTTTCTCAGGTGGACGCCCTGATCTCCGCCCCGCGGTTTCTTGCCCGCGTGATGAATGCCGTCCCGCCAGTCTCTGCAATACTCTCCTCTGCCGCCCTGAGGGCGTCCTGCATGCCGGTGTCGCCGATCGCATAGACCGTCGGCCCGAAGGAGCTCAGGCCCACGCCGGCGGCGTCGGTGGTCCGGAGGGTGGCAATCAGGTCGCGGATGATGGAGGGCTGAAGGCGATGCTCCACCCCCTTGAGCCCGAGGGCCTGGATCGAGTTCACCGCCGTCCCGAAGAGGTCAAGGTCTTTTTCGATGATGCCGGGGAGCATTTGCATCAGCACGGCATGGCAGAAGGCCTGCACCTCGCCGATGGGTACCGGGCAGTGCCGTCTGAAGATGTCGATCTCCTCGGCCCCGCTTGCTCCTTCGGGGATGTCGGGGGTGGCGATCAGGACCTGCCAGTCCTCGGGGAAGGGGTGCCTGAAGAGCACGGGGGCGGGGTTCACCTCCGGTGAGGCCGCGGATGGCCTGAAGTCGGACTTCACACCCGAAGGCCCGAAACGATGCCCGCCGTCCAGGATGAAGCCACCTGATTCGAATGCCGCGGTGCCGATCCCCGACGTCCCGCCCCTCCCGGTGATCGCCGCCATCTCCCTGACGGCCATGGGGCGGTAGAGCTCGCAGAGGGCGCGGGCGGTGGCCAGGGAGAGCTGGGTGCCGCTGCCAAGCCCGATGTGGGCGGAATAGGTGCGGTGCAGCGTGATCTCTGCCCCTCCCCGGATCCCGAGGGCGGCGAGCACCTGCTCGGCGGTCCTCTGCACCCGCTCGGTGCTTCCCGGTTCGCCCCTGATTGAGAGTTCGCTGCTGCGTTTCGCCTCGACCACGATCGCCGGGTCCTCGACCGAGAGTCCAATCCCGCCATCCACACGCCCGGAAGATCCGTTCATGTCGATGAGCCCCATATGGATCCGCGATGGCGTCTCCACGATCACCCGCGCCTCGTCGGTGAAGTTGCAGTAGGGGAAGGTCTCCCTGATGCTGATCAGGGGTTGTCCGCCGGTGATGATCCGGTAGCGGCGGGAGAGCAGGGGTTCATGCCGGAAGATGCCGAAGACGCCGCTGATGCCGGTGCCTGCCCGGCACATCCGCACGTCGTCGAGTTCACGCCGCCCCTCGATCCGGTGCATCTGCATGATCCGCCCGATCGGGATGTCGGCGCGCATCAGGTCGTCCCTGAACGAGGGGTTCAGCCGTGAGAGCGGGCTGTCTGATACGGCGTAGAGGAGCGTCTTCCCGCTCTCGCTCTCGTTCAGGGTCACGATCCGGTGGTTGACCGCCTCTCCAGCATGGATCCCGAGGGATGCCGCCACGCCCTCGTCGGCCGGCACCACCTGCTGGGAGATGGTGTGCACCGTCACCTCGCAGCCGAGTGCGTTCTCGAGCAGGGTGGTCACCGAACCGTCGGTGCCGAGCAGGATCCGTTGCATCGGCGAGAGGGTGCCGACCTCCTTCTCCAGTTCCCGGAGTTTTCCGGTGATTTTAAACGATGTCATGGGTCTTCGTCAATCGTCTGTCCCGGCGTTCAGGGCCGGGATGTTCTGGAGATGTTCTATTCCGGGATAATTATACCGCAGGCTCCTGCTGTATGACGCTGAAGGGAGGTGCCAGAAGCGTTCGTGAAAAAAGGGTATTGGTTATTGCCGTACCGCAGGTTCCCGACCGAAGAGGAGGGAAAGAAACGCCGGACCTTCCAGGAGGCCGAAAGCGCCCTTTGCCGCCTCCTGTTCGGAATATACAACGGTGTTGTCCCGAATCCCGCCGCGGATGGCAAAGGGGACGGGATCGCGGGTATGCGTCTTCAGATGGATCGGGGTCGGGTGGTCGGGGAGGATTGCCACCGTTCCGTCGAAATGATCGAGGATGGTGCCGACGACACCGTCGACCCCTTCGATTGCCCGCACCTTCTCCGTCGCGCTCCCCATGTGTCCGGCCTCGTCCGGTGCCTCGATGTGCACATACACAAAGTCGAGGCGTTCGATCGCCTCGAGGGCCGAGCGTGCCTTTGCTGCATAGTCGGTGTCCAGGAAACCGGTGGCGCCGGCGACAGAGATCACCTCCATGCCGGCATAGCGGGCGATGCCGTTGAGCAGGTCGACCGCCGAGATCATCCCGCCCGACAGCCCCCAGCGCTCCCTGAAGAGGGGGAGGGACGGGCGTTTGCCGCCGCTCCACGGCCAGATCGTCGTGGCCGGGAGTTTGCCGGCGGCAAGCCGTGCCCGGTTCACCGGGTGATCGGCGAACGCCGCCTCGGCCGCCGCCATGCACTGCCGCAGGAGGGGGGCGTCCGGGCCGGTGGGGAGATGGGGGTCTGCCGTCTGCCCGGTGATGTCGTGGGGGGGCGTGGTCTCCGCTCCCCTCCCCCCCTTCACGACCATCAGGTTCCGGTACGAGATGCCGGGGTGGAACTCGACTCCCTCGACGCTGCCCTCGAGGGACCTGATGAGGGCGGCGCCCTCCTCGCTTGTGATATGACCGGCATTGAAGTCCTCGAGCACCCCGCCTCTGAGGGTGACCAGGTTGAAGCGGTAGGCGACGTCCTCAGGACCCATGTCGATCCCCATGCTGGCCGCCTCGAGGGGGCCCCGTCCGGTATAGCAGGTGCCGGGATCGTATCCCAGCACCGAGAGGTTGGCCACGTCGCTGCCTGGATCGTATTCGTCCCTGACGGTCCTGAGCATGCCGCATGCACCCTCGCGTGCGACCCGGTCCATATTCGGTGTATCCGCATATTCGAGGGGGGTCAGGCCGCCGAGTTCGTCGAGGGGTTCGTCGGCCATGCCGTCCCCGAGCACCACGATATACTTCATGGATTTCCTCCGAACATTCCTGATACAGATGTGATCCCGAGCATGGTAATGGTAGTGATGGCGATCGCAACGATCATGCCGGCTGCAATCGTCGGCAGGGCGTAACGGAACCGGATCCCGAAGACGAACGCCGCCGCGCAGGCCGTCCAGGACCCGGTCACCGGCAGCGGCACGGCAACAAAGGGGATGAGGGCGAGCGCCCCCCAGCGTTCGAAACGCTCAGTGTGCCGTCGCGTTCGTGCAAACAGCCACTCGAAGAACCGGGCGAAGATCCGGGAATGCGCCATCAGGAACTCGGAGACCGGTTCGAGGAGGAGGAGGAGCACGATGACCACGGCAAGGTTGCTCCCGAAACCGACCACAAAGGCGGCAAGGGGAGGATACCCTCCCTGTATGGCGAGAGGTATCGCATACCGCGACTCCCAGAGGGGGAGGGCGCTCTGGAGGGCGAGCAGGATCGTGGCGGTCAGGTCCATTTCATCCCTGCAGTATGGCGCGGACAGTCGTTCGCACGCTCTCCTCTGAACCGAGCGCCGGCGTCCACCCGAGGCCCTTCATCGCATCGACGGAGAGCTGCATCCGCGGCACGTCCCCCACCCAGCCGCGCGCCCCGCCGGTGAAGCGGTAGGCGACGTCTGAGAGCCCCATCTCCTCGACGATGATGTCGGCGATGGATACGACGTCGATCCAGTCCTCCGAACCGATATTAAAGGTGTTGACCGTCTCATCAGCATGGGCGACGGCGTACTCGAAACCGCCGACACACTCGCGGACGTCGAGGTAGGACTTCGTCTGCCGTCCGTCCCCCAGGATCTCCAGTTCTTTCGGGTTCTCCCGGAGTTTCCTGATGAAATCGGTGATCACCCCATGACCGCTCCGTTCGCCGATGATGTTGGCGAACCTGAAGATCCACGCCTGCATCGAGAATGAGTGGGCATAGGCGGAGATCAGGGCCTCGCAGGCGAGTTTGGACGCCCCATAGACTGAGATGGGGTACATGGGGGTGTAGTGCTCAGGGGTCGGGATCGTTTTCGCCTCGCCATAGACGGTGGAGGTGGAGGTAAAGACGAGTTCCGGGACGCTGTGCTCTCGCATGGCGTCCAGCACCCGCTGGGTCGCCACGATATTGTTCTGCACCTGTCCGCCCGGCGCCTGTGCGCTCCCCCGGACGTCCGGGTCGGCGGCGATGTGATAGACACGGTCGGCACCGTCAAGGATCGCCTGCCATCCGTCATCGAGCAAATCGGCCTGGACCAGCCGTACTGTCCCTGATTTCAGGTGTTCTGCGATATTGTCGGTCGATCCCGCACTCAGGTTGTCGATGACCACGACCTCGTCGCCGCGCCCTGCCAGGACGTCGACGGTGTGCGACCCGATGAAACCGGCACCGCCGGTGACTATGCTGAACATTACCATTGAATAGCCCTCCAATGCTATAGGAGTACTGGTATGTTCATCGGGATCGATCATGGCACGACGGCCATGCGTTTTGCGTCTGAGGGCGATCACTTCAAGATATCGCGGGAAGAGGCCCGTAGTTTCTCGTTCACCGACCTGTCACGACTCTGCCCGCTCGACCGGATCGACGGGGTTGCGGTCTGCTACTCGATGGGGGACGGCATTGCGGCGATCACGGATATCCGCCGGGTCGAGAATCGCGGCGTCATCTCGCGGGAGGGTGCGGGCAAGCACATCGGCGGGGGCACCCGCGTCTTTGACGAGATTGAAAGGAGCGGTCTTCCGGCCGTGGTGATCCCGGGGATTCACCGGGGTTCGCCGACCGATCCCAGGTTCAAGGCATACTCCCACCAGACCAGTCCGGAGAAGATAGGCATCGCCTATGAGGTCTGCCATGACCTGGGTCCGGACGTGGTGGTCTGCGACACCTCCTCGAACACGGTGACGACCCTGGTCACTGATGGAAAAATCGTCGGCGCCTTCGACGCCTGCATCTTTGCCCCCGGCACCCGGCACGGGGCGCTGGACGTGGATGCGATCCGCCGGATCGATGCCGGGATCGAAACGGCAAACGACGCCTTTCTCCATGCCGGCGTCGCCCACACCCTCCCGCCTGCGGAGCAGGACAGGACGATCGCGATGTTTGCGGCGATGGAGTGCGCCGCCATGCTCCTGCTGAATCCCGATGCCAGGATCGCACTTGCTGGATCGAAGGCGCCGGTTGTCGCCGGAGAGGTGACAGACCTCCTCGGGCGGGAGGTTGCCGTGTATGACGAGTGGTGTGCGGCACAGGGGCTTGCCCGGATCGCACGGGACGTGTTTACAACTGGTTCACCTGTTCTTGGTCTTCCTATTGACCTCTGACACCCACAACACTAAAGATAGATCAGGGCAATTTAGAGGATCGGCAATCCTGTTTCCAGCGTAATTGGGGTTTAAAATCCGTTTTATTCATGGAATCTCGAAGGATTGTTTCCGGCACAACTTTCTTAACGATTCATCATGATAAATTAAGTGGGGTATTCTGATTGAGAGAGTTACGCATCCATGGCAGGGGTGGACAGGGTTCTGTCACTGCTGCCGAACTGATTGCCGTCGCGGCATTTGAGGGCGGCGTCTATTCGCAGGCTTTTCCTGCATTTGGAGTCGAACGGCGCGGTGCCCCTGTGCAGGCGTTCGTCCGGTTCAGCGACGAGAAGATCCGCCTGCGGAGTCAGGTCTACGAACCCGATTACATCATCGTCCAGGACAGCACCCTGATCAAGGATGTCGATGTCTTTGGCGGGATGAAGGAGGGTGGCATCGCCATTGTCAATACCGAACACGACCTCCCCGGCAATGTTCCCGCGGGGGTGAACCTGATCAAAATCGACGCCACCGGCATCGCTCTTGAGATCCTGGGCGTCCCGATCACAAATACGACACTGATGGGAGCATTTGCAGCGGCAACCGGCGAGATCGAGCTGCCGGCACTGGAGAAAGCCCTGATGGCCCGTTTCCCCGGAAAACTCGGTGAGAAAAACGTGGCGGCGGCCTCGCATGCCTACAAACTCGTGAAGGGGGAGGCCTGAATGGCGCTCAATGTCGGCTGCGCCGCACGACCCGGACGGGCACGGGACAATAAGACCGGTTCGTGGCGGGTGTTCAAACCTGTCTTCAAGCATCAGACCTGCACGAAATGCGGTCTCTGTGAGATCGTCTGTCCGGAAGGGTGCGTGAAAGAAGATGAGGACGGATTTTTCATACCCGATCTGGACTACTGCAAGGGCTGCGGCCTCTGTGCCGAGGAATGCCCGGCTGATGACATCGAGATGGTGCAGGAGGAGAAATAACCATGATGAAGATTATCGAGGGGTCCCATGCCGTCGCCGAAGCGGTGAAACTCTGTCGCCCGCAGGTGGTCTCGGCCTACCCGATCACCCCCCAGACCCATATTGTCGAGGCGCTCGCCAGCATGGTCGCCGACTGTGAACTGGATGCCGATTATATCTGTGTGGAAAGTGAATTCTCAGCCCTTTCCGGTTGTGTCGGTGCAAGTGCCGCCGGTTCGAGGACCTATTCGGCGACCACCTCCCAGGGTCTTGCCCTGATGTTCGAGGTCTGCTTCAATGCGGCGGGCATGCGCCTGCCCATCGTCATGACGATCGCCAACCGTTCGCTGGGTGCCCCGCTGAGCATCTGGAACGATCAGCAGGACTCGATCTCGCTGCGTGACTCAGGATGGCTGCAGTATTATGCCGAGGACATACAGGAGGTCTCCGACCTTCACTTCATCACCTACCGGGTTGCCGAGGATCACGGCGTGCTTCTGCCGGCCTTCGTCTGCTTCGACGGCTTCATCCTGACCCACACCTACGAACCCGTCGATATGCCGACACAGGAGGAGGTGGACGCCTATCTCCCGCCCTTCACGCCCTACCAGCGTCTGGACGCAAAGGACCCGATCAGCATGGGGATGTACGCCACTCCAGATTATTATATGGAGTTCAGGTACGAGGTGGACCGTGCGATGCAGCGGGCTCGCGGGGTGTACACCGACGCCGCCCGTGCATTTGCCGAACAGTTCGGCAGGGACTACACCAGCCCGGTCGAGGGCTACCGGCTTGAGGATGCCGACACCGCCCTCGTCGCCATGGGTTCGATCTGCGGGACTGTGAAGGACGCCGTCGACGAGATGCGTGCCGACGGAAAGCGCGTCGGGCTCCTGAAGATCCGTTCCTACCGCCCATTCCCGGTCGAAGAGGTCGCCGCCGCTCTGGGCGGGGTGAGCACGGTCGCTGTGCTGGACAAGAACATCTCCCTCGGCTCCAAGGGTGCCGTGGCCCTTGAGGTGAAGGACGCCCTCTATGGCAGCGGCATTCCGGTGCTCGACTATATCGTCGCCCTCGGCGGGCGCGACATCAGGAAGAAGGATATCGCACAGATCGTCACTCTTGCCGAAGCCGGGAAGGGCGACATGTTTTACGGTCTGAGAACGGAGGTGCTCTAAAATGGCGGACAAATCTCTCGAACTCTTCGATGCCGGCCACCGCGCCTGCGGCGGATGCGGCCCTGCACTTGCCGGGCGGCTGATCCTCAAGGGTTCAGGTGAAAATACGATCGTTGTGGCTTCGACAGGATGCATGGAGGTTTTCTCCACGCCCTATCCGGAGACCGCATGGAAGGTGCCCTGGATTCACTCTCTGTTCGAGAATGCCGCCGCCGTTGCCTCGGGTGTCGAGTCCTCGCTGAAGATGCAGGGGCGAGACGAGCACGTCATCTGCATCTGCGGTGACGGTGCAACCTTCGATATCGGGATGCTCTGCATCTCCGGCGCCTTCGAGCGCGGCCACGACATCACCTACATCTGCTACGACAATGAGGCCTACATGAACACCGG
The DNA here is from genome assembly GCF_004297185.1 of Methanofollis fontis. NCBI lineage: Archaea > Methanobacteriati > Methanobacteriota > Methanomicrobia > Methanomicrobiales > Methanomicrobiaceae > Methanofollis > Methanofollis fontis. The sequence goes on along the minus strand of NZ_PGCL01000003.1, from coordinate 502,280 downwards.
CATCCAGCGCTCGGGTGCGACACCCTATGATGCCGATACCACGACGAGTCCGGCCGGGAAGTGCTCCACCGGGAACGCCCGTCCCAAGAAGGACCTGCCGGCGATCCTGGCGGCCCATGGTGCCCCCTATGTCGCCACCACCTCCATTGCCTACCCGAATGACGTGATCCGGAAGGTCGAGCGTGCGGTGAACACCGAAGGCCCCTGTTATATCCAGATCCATACCCCGTGCTGCACGGGCTGGGGCTTTGACGGAGCGAAGACGATCGACATCGGGAAACTCGCCATTGATACCGGTCTCTGGGTGAACTTCGAGATGGTGGACGGCCAGATCGAGAAGGCGAAGAAGATCGTGAACAGAAAACCGGTCGAGGAGTATCTTTCGGTGCAGAAGCGTTTCCGCCACCTCTTCAGGCCGGAGAAAAATGTTGATGAGATCGCAAAGATCCAGGCGATCGCAGACCGGAACGCTGAAAAATACGGGATCGACGTTACAGTGAAGAAATAATCTCTTCACTCTATTTTTCCGGGAGTTCTCGGCCTTTTTTATCGTGACGTTTCAGGGTCACGGCGGTAAATCGTTAAGGGTGAACCGGATAGAGGCGCCCCCCTCCGGGTGCCCTGCGAGGCGGTCCTCCGCCCGGATCGCGCCGCCGTACCAGGTCACCAGAGAACGGCAGATGTGGAGCCCGAGGCCGGTGCCCGGCGATCTGCTCTGCCCACGAGTGAAACGCTCAAAGACTTTTGGTTTGAGGGTGTCGGGGATGCCGGGTCCGTTGTCCTCCACAATGACCTCGATCCCATCCTCCTCTTTCCGGACCCTGATCCAGACCTCTGTCTCCGCTCCTCCGTGGTTCCGGCTGTTGATGATGAGGTTCGCAAACACCTCGCCCAGGAGATCGTCGGCGAGCACCACCGCCCCGGTCCCCTCATAGTGGATGGTGATGTCGGGTCTGCGGGCGATCTCTTCCCGGATCACCGGATCGAGCCTGATCGGCCTGAGGGCGGTTTCATTCTCATAGGTCTTCCTGATCGTGCCCACGTTTTTAATGATGGCGACGCTCTTCTTTGCGCCTTGAAGGGCATGCTCGGCGTACTGCCGCTGTTCTCCAGAGAGATCCTCCTTCAGGAGCTCCAGGTAGGCGAGCGTCATGGTGTTTGCGTTGTTGATATCATGGAGCAGGATATCGATGTAGAGGTTTACCTCCTCATTGGCAAGCTGGAGCTGTTCGGTCCTCTTCTCCACCATCCCCTCAAGATTCCCGCTGTAGATCCGTACGGTCTCTTCGGACTCCTTCAATCTTTCAATGGTTTCTTTCAGGTGCCTGACCATCAGGTTGATGCTCTGCTCGAGACGGGAGAACTCAAGCCCGTCGGTCTCCCTGATCCGGTGATCGAGATCGCCCCGTGCGATGATCTCGACATCATCGACGATTGCGTTGATCGGGCGTCCGATATACCTGAGCAGACCGAGGATGACAAAGGCGCCGAAGAAGATGCCGAGGAGGCATGTCGCAAGGTTCAGCATCAGGACTGCGTTGATCTCCTCATACTGCTTCTGGAGATTGTAGGTGACGGCGACGATCCAGGGTTCTCGGGACTCTGGACCGGCATCGATCATCAGATACCGGGTGGTCGTATGGGTTGCAGGATCAGCGGTCCCGGTATCTGAACCGGTGATGAGGATCTCTTCGAGAACGGTGGGAGGGATGGTCTCGTCGCTACTGTTCCTCGGTTCGGTGAAGTCCATGACAAAATGACCGTCGCTGTCGAACACCCTGACCGACTCCAGCATGGGGTTGATCTCCTGCGCCCTCCTGACCGTATAGTACTGGTAGAGTGCCGGGATCTTCTCATCCTCCGGGAGCCTGATCTGGATCGATAGGAGATACATGCCGCCGGGCATCAGGATATATGCAGAACGGCTGATTTCACCGTCGTTCGTGCTGGATTCCTGCCATTCCGGCCAGACTCTCCCGAATTTGGCGGCATCAGGGAGGTCGATGACATCCACCACATCGACCGATATCTCCGCACTGCTGCCATAGAGTTCCCCCAGCTGTTGTTCGAGTGTGCGGGTATCAGGTTTGCTGCTGCCGCTCGCATTGATGATGTGACGCTCGATGATGGCGGTCGGATCGGCGTACATCTCTTCGTCGATGGATGGCCAGCCCCCCATCACCAGCACCATCGCCTCCCTGATCATCCCGTCGGTCTGGTCCATGACGTCGGTGTATGCCCCGGAGATCTCATCCTTCACCTGGAGGTACGAGAGGGCGGAAAGGCTGCCGATGGTGATGCTGATGATCAGAAATGCACTGATCATTGCTGTGTGGAGAAAAGGCCTGTATTTCCGGGTATTGTGGGGTGCTGAAGGCATGGTCCTGGAGGCGGTTGCTGATGCCTGCGGTCGTCAGGTCGGTCGGCGCTTGTACATATTGAAATTCATTGATATTATAGTTTGTCTATTTTTTTGATCTCCAGATTATCAAGTATTTTAAAAAATAATTGAAATATCTGGATTTATATGGATTTTTCATACCTCCAGGAGTCTGACCTCCCGGTCCTCCCTCTGTCGCTATCGTGCGCGTGCCGGGGAGGAATGCATGAACACGCGGACCCCCCCATGAAAAATGTGTGGGGCACGGAAAAATGCGCGCCTCATTCATGCGCTATCCGGGTTCCCTCCGGTTTTTGCGAGAAAAAAAATTCAGCCTTGCCTGCGTCGCATCAGGAGATAGGGGACCAGGAGCACGACCGCCACCGTGAGCCAGATGGACCCGAAGATCAGGAGGAGACGCTCCTGCCCGGGATCGTAGAACCTCACCTCGGCGAACCGGGTGTCTTCATAATGGATGATGGTTGTTCCGTTCTCCTCTGCGATCTCCCCACCGTCGCTCACCCGCCCGAGGAGCGGGTTGCTAACATCAAATTCCCCTGGAAGGTTGATAGTGATGGATGACGGTTCTTCAAAGAGGAGCTGCAGGTTCTTCTGACGGATCGGTGCCTCGTACCTGATGCTGACATTGCCCTCTGAAAAGGCGATGGTGTTTCTGTCCTGCCAGGAAAAACTGCAATTTTCCCCACAATCGCCGGAAACAGAGACATTTGTCGTCTGCAGCGGAATTTTTTCACCGAGTACCCCGGGCTCCCAGAAGGTGTAGGTATCCGCATCGCTGAGGTTGACCTCGCCGGCATATGCATCGCCTGCCGGGAGGACCGTCACGGTTGCATTATAGGCCGTCGCCTGGGCCGTCAGAAGGACGAGCGCACAACAGAGAGCAATGCCTGCTCGGTTGCGTCGATCTCGACTGGAGATGGACATTGTTTGATCACCGTTTCCGGATCCTTGAGGAGATGCCCGGTGACGACGCAGACGATACGCTCGTCCCGGTCGATGGCGCCTTCCTCGATAAGTTTCTTGATGCCGGCGACTGAGGCGGCCGATGCAGGTTCCACACCGATGCCCTCCTTCTGTGCCAGTTCCCGCTGCATACTCAGTATTTCCTCATCGGTTACGGACCCGGCGGTTCCTCCGGTTTCCCTGATGGCGATGAGCGCCTTCTCCCCGTTGACCGGGGCGCCGATACGGATGGCGGTGGCGACGGTCTCGGGGTGCATCTCGGGCCGGACCTCCGGGAGACCGCCGGAGATTGCCTCCACGACCGGTTGGGAACCGGCGGCCTGGATGCCGGTCATCATCGGCAGGCGGTCGATGAAACCGAGATGTTCGAGTTCACGCAGCCCCTTATAGACGGCGGAGATGTTGCCGGCGTTTCCGACCGGCAGCACCATGCGATCCGGAACCTCACCGAGCTGGTCGATGGCCTCGAACCCGATGGTCTTCTGACCCTCAAGGCGGTAGGGGTTGACCGAGTTGAGGAGATAGATCCCCTGCTCGATGCAGAGGTTCCGCACCATTGCAAGGGCGACATCGAAGTTGTCCCTGATGGCGATCACCCGTGCACCGTGCATCAGTGCCTGGGCCACCTTGCCGAGGGCGACCTTGCCCGCCGGCAGGAGGACGATCGCCGGAATCCCGGCCTTCGCCGCATAGGCGGCGAGACTGGCCGAGGTGTTGCCGGTGCTGGCGCAGGCCACGCTCTTCATGCCGAGCTGGATGGCCATCGAGACCCCGACCGTCATACCGCGGTCCTTGAACGACCCGGTCGGATTCATTCCCTCGTGCTTGGCATAGAGGTGCGGCAGCCCGAGCTCCCGACCGATCCGCTCCAGGTGGTAGAGGGGCGTCCCCCCCTCCTGGAGGGTGACGGGCGGGATGGTGACCGGGAGCAGTTCCCGGTAGCGCCAGACCGAGATCGGGCGCCTGTTCCAGTCTTCCCTCGTCACGCTGATGGCATCAAGATCATGGTCGACGGTAAGCAGGTGCCCGCATTTCGGGCAGGTATAGATGATCTCGCCGGGCGCGTATTCGGCACCGCAGTGGATGCACGAGAGACGGTACATATGAAATTGTTGGTTGTCGGGGTAGATTAAAATGCGGGAACCTATCGTCCTATGCGGGCTGCAAACAGGAAGATCACCCAGAGACCGGCGGCACAGAGTGCACCGGACCATGGGGGGAGCGGTGCCTGAATCGGGCCTTCATGTCCTGCCAGCAGCAATATGGCCGCAGCTGCTGCCAGGATCCCTGCAAAGAGTCCGGGGCGCAGGTCCCTGCTGCCGGTGACGATGCCGCCGCGCACTCTCCACCCGCTGAGGGGAAAAAGCCACGCCACTCCGCTCCGCGTGCAGGAGTCCTCGAGAAGGTGACAGACGGCACCGCCGAAGAACCCGAGCAGGAACATGCCGGCGATGGGTGACCACGGGATCTGCAAGACGATCCTGCCGGCGATATATGCATAGACGCCAAGGAGGAAGGTCATCAGGATGACGCCGATGGCAGAGTGGAGGATGCCGCGGTGTTTTGGCATCGCCTTTTTCCCGAAGATCGCAATGAACGGGACGGAGATCGGGTAATAGATCAGATAGCGGATGGTGTAGCCGAAGAGCGGGAGCACGATGCATCTCCGTCTCCTCTTCCCGCCGGGGAGGCGGGTGTGGAAGATCGCCGAGTCGTTTGCGTCTGCATCGGGTGCGAGAGCGCCGATAAACACGCCGAAAAGGGCAAACACAATCCATGCCGGTGGGAAGGATGCGATGAGGGGGACGAGCACCACGCCTGCAGTTGCGATGCTGATGGTGATGTGCTGTTCGCCGTTCATTGTCCTGTATTCCAGCGTCGATAGAGGTCGGGCCGCCGGTCCCGGACCACCGGGAGGGCGGAACGGGCGGCGTCCACCGCCATTGGATCGATCTCTGCCATGGCAGATCCCCCCTCTCCGGCGGCGATCAGGTTTCCGTCCGGTCCGGCAATACAGGACCCGCCGGCGGCATTGGCGCCGGCGGCATACCCCTGCATCTCGACGGCGCGCCCGCGTATCAGGGCTTCCCACTGCGAGAGGCGCGCCTCCGGCCATGCCGCTGGAACGAGGAGGCAGTGGACGCCTGCGGAGCGGTAGTGGGTGAACAGTTCAGGGAAGCGGAGGTCGTAACAGATCGCAAGCCCGAACACGACACCTCCAGCGGTGAATGCTGCCGGTTCGTCGCCCGGCGTGCAAGTCGCCTCCTCGCCTGCAGGTGAGAAGAGGTGGACCTTCGCATACTCCGCCCTGACCTCGCCTTCTGGATCGATGACTATGGCACGGTTCTGCGGGGTTTTTGTCCCCCCGTAGCAGGATCCGGCGATCCAGAGGGCGTGCTCCATCGCCATGCCTCTGATTGCGGGAATGACGGCGGGATCGACACGGGGGCGGTCCGGGTTCCATCCGGTTAAGAACTGTTCCGGGAAGAGGACGAGGTCGGCACCCTCCGATGCTGCCTGTGCCGCCATCTCGTCTGCACGCTGGATATTTGCCTCCATGGAACTGCTGGAGGTCATGCCGGCGCACCAGACCTTCACAGCCCGGCACCCCCCAGGAGCGGAAACGCCGTCTTGACCCCGGTGATCACGAACTGGACGGCGATGGCGATGAGCAGCATGCCCATCAACCTGTTCACGGCCCTATATTCACGCTGCCCGATCCGCTCCACGATTATCTCGGAGCGGGAGAACATCAGGTAGATGATCCCGATCGTCAGGAGGATGGCGGCAATCACTATCGCCACCGCCAGCGGATGGACCGCGGTCGCCTCATTGGTGAGCACGATTGTCGTCGTGATTGCGCCGGGCCCGGCGATCATTGGGATGGCGAGGGGCATCACCGCCACATCGTCGGCATCCTGGCTCTCATACTTCTCGGTCGCCGAGATCTTTGTCCGGGAGGTCTTCGCATAGACCATCTCCATGCCGATGCCGAAGAGGAGCAGTCCGCCGGCAATCCTGAAGGCTTCGAGGGTGATCCCGAAGAGGTTCAGGATCAACCCGCCGGCGATGGCAAAGGTGAGCAGAATGGCCAGTGCATAGCGGCAGGCGATAGCGGCGACCGTCATCTTCTCCACCTCGTCCATCGCCTCGGTCAGCGACACAAACAGCAATGTCGCCGCAAGCGGGTTGACAACGATGATGATGGATGAGAGGGTCAGCAGAACAAAACTCAGCATGTCGCCGCTCATGCAGGAATGTGTGTGTTCCGCCCCTTAATTCCTTTCGAGGGCCCGGAGGATTTCGGCAGGCTTGTATTGTTGGAACCAGCACCTTAAAGCCAGATATGAACCAGAAACCCCCGGACCTCATCTATGGCCTCGATGACCGCCCTTCCCTGCCTGTGCTCGCCGTCCTCGGCCTCCAGCACGTGTTCATCATCTCAATCAGTCTCATTTTTCCGATCGTGATTGTCAGGGCGATGGGGGGAAGTGACGAGATGGCCGGGTTCATGGTCTCGATGACGATGCTTGCAGCCGGCATTGCCACCGTCATCCAGGCCCTCGGGCGCCGCGGCGTCGGTTCGGGATATCTCTGCCCGTCGGTGGCGGGTCCGTCCTATCTTTCCGCCTCGATCCTCGCCGCCCAGACAGGGGGTCTCCATCTGGTGTTCGGGATGACCGCGCTTGCAGGAATGTTCGAGGGCCTATTCTCCAGAATCCTGCCGAAATTGCGTTTCCTGTTCCCTGCCGAGGTCACCGGCGTTGTGGTGATGATGGTCGGCGTCGCCGTCATCCCGCTTGCGGTCCCGCTCTTCTTCGGCTGGGAAGGTGACGTGGGGAATCCCGCCGCGCTCGCCGTCGCCCTGATCACCCTCGCTACGATGGTCGGGATGAATGTCTGGGGGAGGGGGTCGCTGAAGCTCTACTCGGTGCTGATCGGGATGATCGTCGGGTATATCGCGGCCTATGCCCTCGGGCTCATCGGCAGTGCGGAGATCGGTTTGGTCATGGCGCGGCCCCTCTTTGAGGCCCCGGACCTCTCCTATTTTGGCTGGGCCTTCGATCCCGTTCTCATCGTTCCGTTTTTTGTTGCCATCATCTGCTCGTCCCTGAAGAGTGTCGGAGACCTGACCTCGTGCCAGAAAATCAATGATCCCGAATGGAAACGGCCCGACATGACCAATATCAGCGGCGGCATCCTCGCGGACGGTGCGGGGGCGGTCGTCGCCGGTATCGTGGGGGGGATGGGGCAGTCGACCTCGTCCTCGAATATCGGGCTTTCCATTGCCACCAGTGCCGCAAGCAGGGTGATCGCCTTTTCGATCGGGGCGATCCTGGTCGCCCTCGCTTTTTTCCCGAAACTGGCGGGAGTGTTTGTGATCATGCCGGCGCCGGTGATGGGTGCCGCCCTCATCTTTGCCGTCTCCTTCATGATCATCACCGGTCTCTCGATCATCACCTCGCGGATGCTCGATGCACGGAAGACCTTTGTTGTCGGGATCTCCCTGATATTCGGTCTTTCGGTGGATATCTTCCCTGAGATCTATGCGGGGATGCACCCCTCGATCCAGCCCGTCTTCTCCTCCTCCCTCTCGCTTGCGACCGTCTGCGTGATTCTCCTGAACCTGGTGATGCGGATCGGGCTCAGGCAGGAGCAGGAGATGACCCTCGAACCTGGGGAGCGATATGCAGGGAGCGTCCATGCATTCATGGAGCGGCAGGGTGCCGCCTGGGGTGCGCCCAGGGACGTGATCGTCCGCGCCACATCGGCCCTCACCGAATGCGTTGAGATGCTCGCCGTCCTCGGACGGATCGACCGTCCGCTGCAGGTGACGGCAGCATATGACGAGTTCAACCTTGATATCCAGGTCACCGTCCCCGGCGGACCGGTGGACCTTTCGTCGTCGCCCCCCACAGAGGACGATCTTCTCGAGGACGAATCGGCGATCGCCCGCCTTTCGGCCGTGATGATCCGGCGGTTCGCCGACCGTGTGTCGAGTGCGTGCGATGGTCGGGAGTGCCGGATCAGCATGCATTTTGACAATTGAGGGTCCGGTGAACGGTGTGGAGCACCAGAACGGCATCCCTCTCTTCAAGAGGGAAAAATACACAAAAAAAGTAACCGGGAAATTCCGGTGATTTACTCGTAGAGAACCGGTTCGTCGATACGGGTGTAGTCGACGAGTTCGTCTGCCGAGAAGTGGATCGCAATCTCGCGTGCAGCGCTCTCATCCGAGTCGGAGGCATGGATCACGTTTTTGCCGGTTTCCATGCCCATGTCGCCCCTGATGGTGCCGGGCGCCGCTTCGGCCGGGTTGGTGGCACCGACGATCCTGCGGACGATGGCGACCGAGCCCCGTCCCTCCCAGACCATGGTGAGGACGGGTCCGGACATCACATAGGCCTTCAGCGACGGGAAGAACGGCTTCTCGACGTGCTCGGCATAGTGCTCCATCACCTTCTCCTCGGGCAGCATGGTGAGCTTTGCCGCCACCAGCTTGAGGCCCTTCGCCTCAAGCCGGGAGATGATCGCTCCGATGATGCCGCGCTGGACTCCATCGGGCTTGATCATCACAAAGGTGCGGTCCATCCGTTTCACTCCTTCCCGAGCGCCTTCCTGCCGGCTTCAGTCCAGGTGACACGGCGGGGGACGCGCTTGAGTTCATAGTTCTTGCGGCACTTCGTTGAACAGAAGTAGAAGAGTGCGCCGTCCTTGCGGACAAAGAGCCTCCCGGTGCCGGGTTCGATGCTCTCGCCGCAGAAGCTGCACTTGTAGGTCTCGACCATCCTCTTCACCGCCTCGACAGTTTCTTTGCTTCGCGCTCGGTCTCGAGGAGCATCAGAACATCGCCCTCGCGGATGGGGCCGACAGTATTGCGGGTGATGATCCGGCCCTTATTGTTGCCCTCGAGGATGCGGCACTTCACCTGCATGGCCTCGCCATGCATGCCCGTGCTGCCGATGACCTCGATGACCTCTGCGGGTGTTCCGTCTGCCATTCAGAACTCCCCCTTCAGGCCCTCAGTTCGCCGACCTGCTTTGCAACCTCTTCAACGAGTTCCTTTGCCTTGCCGGGCTTTACGATGGCCGCCGCAGCGGAACCGACACTGAGGCCGCTTGCCGCACCGATCTCGTTCTGTTTCCCGATGAAGACGTACGGGATCTGCTTCTCCTCACACAGGGGGGCGAGGTGCATCACGATCTCTTCGGGCTCGACATCGGAACCGATGAGCACCAGCTGGGCGGTGCCGCGCTCGATGCACTTGGTGGCCTCGTTGGACCCCTTCTTGATCTTGCCGGTATCACGGGCGATCTCGAGTGATTCGAGCGCCTTATTCTGAATATCTTCAGAAACTTCGAATGTAACGTATGACTTTGCCATGGTTCACCTCATTCAGGAGCGTAGTCTCTCCTTCATCAATCATCAGGTGTGATTGAATAGCCAAACAAGTTCGACAGGAAAACTGATAAAACTTCCTCACGTCCGCCTGTAGACCGTGACGCCGTCCCCCTCCCACGCCGTTTCGAGCCCCTCCGAAGGGAGTCGTATCTGGTAGGTCTGGCGTTCGAGGTCGCCGACATACAGCAGGTCGGCACCGTAGCGATCCATCAGCGCGATCGACCTGGTGGGCTCCTCGTATATCGCCTGAACGTCATTTTTTCGTCCGGATATACTCTCCCAATCATCCCGCCACATCTGTTCATGGAAGGGTTGCCCCAGGATCGCCGGGATGCCGGTGAACGCCGACACACGCCCGGCATACGAGTAATCGCTCCCCACCGCCTCCACCAGCACATGCTCGCCCGAATGCCCGCGCAGCCATGCCACGGCGTCTGCATCGCCGGGGTGCTGATCATTCACCCAGGCAATGCCGTCGAGAGTATATCCATCATAACCGAAGGTGAGGTTCAGCGCAAAGGGGGTGATGAGGAGTGCGACAGCGGCAGCGACGGCGAGCAGCCGCCATTGTGACCGGTTGAACCGTCCGGTCCATCCCTGCCCTGTGATCCACTCCCCGAGCGTTACCATCACGCCGGTGCCGATCAGGATCCATGCAACAGAATAACACTTGAACACGGTGTTCAGTCGTTCGTTCGCACCGCCCATATTGTCCTTCAGGAATACGAATTCACAGGCGATGAGGATCAGTAGCCCGAAGGAGAGGAGGAGATCGGTGGGTGTCCACCGACGCCGCAGGACGATGGCGGTGAGAGGGAAGGCGGCGATTGCTGCCGATATATAGCCGCCAACGGTGAGCAGGGCGGGGGGGATGAGAACCCATGGGGCATGCCGGACCGCCCCCAACTCCCTGATAAAGAGCACCGCCAGGAAGAACCCGAAGACCAGCAGAAACCTGATCGGGTCAGAGACGACCGTCACCATGCCCGCCCCCTCGACACCCGCACTGTTGAGCATCAGATAATAGGGGGCATACACGAGGACGGCGAGGGGCGGAACGGCGAGAAGCAGACTGAAGTCCCCGTACCGTCGCCAGATCAGGATGCCCGTCGCCACCACCAGGGGGGCGTAGAGCAGGACATCCCAGGAGTTGATCGGCGGCATCGAACCGAGGGCGAGGGCCATCGCCCCGATGAGCAGGATGCGTGCGTTCCGGTCGCATTTCTCCCAGTGGGTGAGGGAATAGGCGATGAGGAAGATGAGCAGGAACTGCACGAAGATGCCGACGACATGGGGATGGAGATCCCCCCAGAGGAATGAGAATGCCGTGTACTCGTTGATGGTGCCGTCGATCACGCGCGTACTGTTCCAGAGCAGCGTCTGCATCCCGGATCCGAGGAGGATCTCATGGAAGAATGCCGGGTCAGGGAGGAAAAACAGGATCAGGGTGATCCATGCGACCTTCGGCACAAGCAGGCGCCCGATGGCATAGGCCGTCACCGCAGAGGCGCCGAGCACTGTCGGGAGACCGAGGTTGAAGGCGACCGTCGAAGGGACGGCGGCGACCGTCCCGAGGGCGCCGACGATCCAGTAGCCCAGGTAATAATAGACATCGAGGTAGCCACCTGCAAACCAGGGGTCAAGGGGCGGGACGGCGGGATCGCGCATGATCGAGGCGAGAAAGGCGTGGTCCATGAACTTCTCGGCAAAGGAGATGGACGGGTTCACAAACCGGAACCCCAGCATCATACAGAAGAATACGATAAACACGGCGTCCCAGTGGAGTGAGGGCCGAAATTTTTCGGGTGTATACTCCCCCTTCCGCACCGCATATCCGGCGAGGATGAGAAAGGGGAGGAGGGCGCTCCAGACCGGGAGACCGATCAGGGCCGCATACCATGATACGGCGCCAAAAACAAGGATTGAGAGGGGATATGCCGCCGGATAGGCGTATTCATGGAGGGTGGGGGCCAGACGGGGCCAGAGGGCAACCTGGAGAAATTTTAGCAGAATGAGCCATGAGACGACCATGAGGGCCTGCATCTCAGGACTCACGCAGTTCCTCCCTGCTGATCCCTTCGGAGAACGAGCGTTTCATCAGGGACACCGCCCAGTCGCCGAAGTAATAGAGGGAGACGATCCCGCCGCCGAGGGTGACCAGGTTTTTGATCAGGTGATCGACGACGGCGATCACCGTGGCGGTTGCCGGGGCGGTGCCGGCGAGTTCGAAGGTGACGGCGAGGGCGAACTCATAGGTGCCAACACCGCCGGGCGTGATCGGGACGGCCTTCACCAGGTTGCCGATGACCACCGCCAGTATAACCACGCTGATCGGGACCATCTCGCCGAACATCAGGATGACGATGGCACACACGGCGATGTCCACGAGCCAGATCGCCACCGAGGAGAGACCCAGAATGATCAGGGCCGACGGGTTCAGGGACGCCGCCCTGATCTCGGCGAGCATGTCGTAGATGATCCTGAGGTAACGGTTGTCGGAGGTGCGCTCCCCGAAGAGCATCAGGAACACCGCGAAGAGGGCGCCGCCGACGATAGGGACGGCGATCAGCGGTAAAAACCATTCCGGCGTCCCGATGACGAAGGGCAGGGCGATCAGTCCGAGGAGCGCCACGGTGACGACGTCGAAGATCCGCTCGATGATCAGGGAGGATACACCCTGTGAATATCCTGCCATCCCCTCGTGCTTGAGGATGAAGATCCTGACCAGATCCCCGAGTCGGGCGGGGACGATGAGGTTGGCGGTCTGGGAGAGAAAGATGCAGGCCGTGGAGAAACCGAGAGTCGCACGCACCGAGAGTCCTGCAAGGATTGCCCTGTACCGCCAGCCGCGCATCACCCATGCAAGGGTGCAGACGATGACGGCGATGGCAAGGTAGAGGGGATCGGCGCTTGAAATGGTGACGACCAGGTCGTCCCAGACGCGCCAGAGCATGAATGCCAGGATCCCGGCGGCGATGCAGGTCGGGATCAGGACGGCGCTAACCTTTCGCCACATGCAATTGCCACCAGAGCCCGATGATCTGCGATCCCATCGAGAAAACGTCCTTGAACCGGACGGTCGTTCCCGGTCCCTCGTTCCAGACGACCGGGAACTCGGCGACCCGCCATCCCTTCCGCTGCCCCCGCACCAGCACCTCGGTGTCCCAGAACCAGTGGGGCGCCTGCACTTCAGGGATGAGGGTCAGGATCCGGTCCCTCCGGAATGCCTTGAAGCCGCACTGGTGGTCGTAGAGTCGACTGCGGAGGATCGTGCGGACCAGGAGGTTGTACCCGCGGCTTGCGATCTCACGCCCGCCGCTCCTGACGATACTGGAGTCGGGCATCAGGCGGGATCCGGTTGCGATATCCGCCCCGTCCCGGATCGCCCCGACAAGGTCAGGGAGGTGTGCGATGTCGGTGGCAAGGTCGACATCATAGTAGCAAACGATCCCGTAGCTGGCACTCTTGATCGCCCGGTTCAGGGCCCTCCCCCGCCCCAGACGCTCATCGGCATGGAGGAGGATGACGCGGGGATCAGTCTCATGCCAGTTCCGCACCAGGTCCGCACTCCCGTCCGTACTCCCGTCCTCGGCAACCAGGATCTCGAAGGCTCCGGTAATCCCGGAAAGGGCATCGATCGATTCCGGGATCGCACGCTCAAGTGCTTCCCGGTCGTTGAAGACCGGGATGATCACCGAGACGCCGTTGTCAGGCATCCGTGCCCTCCAGGATCCGTGCGGCGACCTCCTGTCCGGCGGCGATCGAACCCTCCATCGAACGCTCCGGATAGTTGGGGGGAGAGTACATGCCTGCAAGGTAGACCCCGTGCTCCTCGTACGCCGGGATCAGGTGCCGGAATCCGGTGGTGTAGACCGGGCCGGCGAGACGCTCGACGGCGAGCTCCGCCCAGTGGATAGACTCCTTTGGTACAGAGAAACGGCGACAGAAATCGGTGAGCATGGTTTCCTTCAGACCCGTTGCCGGCTGTTCCCCGAAATAGGAGGCGAGGTAGACGATGTCCTCTCCATAACGCTCACGCGGGGCGAAGTTGGTATGGGTGACCACCGCCCCGTAGGGTGCGGGATCCTTCATATTCACCCAGTATATGCCCTGTGAGACCTCGCGGTCGAGTCCGATCGTCAGGCAGGCGGCACCCTGGTACGGGATGGCGGCGAAATGGTCGGTGCCGATGAGTCGCCCGATCTCCTGCGGGGGGACGGTGGCGAGCACGGCGTCGAATACCTGCCCGTTCACCTCCCAGCAATCGCCCTTCCTGCTGATGGCGGTGACGGGGGTGTCGGTCTCGATCCGGCAGCCGCGGCTTTGTGCACGCTCCGCCATGGCATCGATCAGCTCATGCCACCCCCCCCGGATATAACCGAGGCGCTCCCCCTCAACACCGCGGTCCGACCTGATGGCGATCCGGGAGATCAGCCATGCTGCCGAGACCTCGTCTCTCCGGTCGCCGAACTTGCTCCTGAGCAATGGTTCAAAGAATGAGGCATAGATACCCTCGCCGAGGTGTTCGAGTATGAACTCCCGGGCCGGCACATCATCGAGGGGGCCGAGATCAAAATTTTTTGCCCGCAGGGTGAGGAGTGCAAGGCGTGCCTTTTCGACGATCGTCAGGTGCGGATAGCGGAGGATCTCGATGGGGCTGGTGAGGGGATGGATCGTCCCGTCCACGCAGTATCCTGTCGAACCCTTCAGCCACTCCAGTCTGTCGCTGAGGCCGAGATCGGTGAGGAGGGAAAAAAGCCTGCGGTCCCCGGCAAAGCAGTGGTGGTAATACTCTTCTATCTGATAGTTGCCCCGGTCATAGGAAGCCAGGCAGCCGCCGACGATCGGTCTGCGTTCAAATATCGTGACGTCCTGTGTCTCTGATAGGGGGAGGGAGGCGGCAAGTCCTGAAAGACCCCCTCCGATGATACAAATATCCATAATCTGCAATAGTGAGTATCATCAGAAGCGCATAAGAAAGTTTTTGAACTCGTATGAGAACTCTACTATTAGCTAGATACCAGCTACTAGCAAACTTTGCATTTATCGATTTGTTGCCGACTGGATGGTGGAACATAAATGAGGGTATTTTTCATAGGATTCGGTCAGGCTGGCGGGAAAGTGGTGGACATGTTCATCGAGCAGGACAGAAAGTCCGGGATGAACAACTTCAGGGGAATTGCCGTCAACACCGCCCGCACCGACCTGATGGGGCTCAAGAACATCGAACTCAAGGACCGGATTCTGATCGGCCAGACCGTTGTCAAGGGTCATGGTGTGGGCACTGACAACGTCACCGGGGCCCGTATTGCCGCCGATGAGATCGATTCGATTGTGAATGCCATCGACACGCGTGGCACCCATGATGTCGATGCGTTCGTGATCGTGGCAGGTCTCGGTGGCGGGACCGGATCTGGCGGTTCACCGGTGCTGGCCCGCCATCTCAAACGGATTTACCGTGAACCGGTGTACGTTCTCGGTCTGCTTCCCGCCCCTGAGGAAGGGCGCCTGTATACCTATAATGCAGCCAGAAGTCTCTCGACGCTCGTTAAAGAGGCGGATAATGTATTTGTCTTCGACAACTCTGCCTGGAAAAACGAGGGTGAGAGCGTCAAGACCGCATATTCCCGGCTCAATGACGAAATTGTCCGGCGTTTCGGTGTGCTGTTCCGTGCCGGCGAGGTGAGCAAGGCCGGCGTCGGTGAGATGGTCGTCGATTCCTCCGAGATCATCAACACCCTCCGCGGCGGCGGCATCACGAGTGTCGGATATGCGGTCACCGAGATGGTGAGCGAGCGGACAAAGAAGAAGCGTGGACTCTTCGGCGGTCTCAAGGAGAGTTTATCCAAGAAGGAGAAGACCGAAGAGGTGCTGATGGGCGAGGACAAGTCGGCAAAGGTCATCGCACTCGTCCGCCGCGCCATGCTCGGGCGCCTCACGCTCCCCTGCGACTATTCCACTGCCGAACGCGCCCTTGTTCTGGTCGCCGGCAACCCGAATGAGATGGACAGAAAGGGTGTCGAGAAGGCAAAGAGCTGGGTCGAGGAGAACATCGCCGGTGTGGAGGTCCGCGGTGGCGACTATCCGGTGGAGAGTACCTTTGTCGCCGCAGTGGTCGTGCTTGCGACAATCGGCGAGGCGCCGCGGGTACGTGAACTGTTTGAGATTGCAAGGGAAACAAAGGAGGATGTCATCAAGTCGAAGGAAAAGCGGTCCTCGATGTTTGATGATCCCGAGATTGATCCATTGTTTGAGTGATAGAATGAAAAATGGTTTTAAATTTTTAATTGGATGTGTCTTCGCCCTCTGCCTGATCGGAGCGGCGTCGGCATCGGTGAATTATGGGCTCGCGAAGACCCCGGATGTCAATCCTGCCTCCGGGGATCTCTCCCCCGGACAGCATGTGACCGTTGGTCTGGTCCTTGATCTCAAGGAGAGCGGCGATCTCTCTTTCCCCGATGACCATTACCTTGAATTCTTCTCCGAACTGGATGCTATCCGCTGGAGTTACAATATCGAGGTGGATGGTATCGGCATCTTCTCGCAGCCGCGTTCATCGTCAAGTCGCTACCTCTATCTCGATGGATGGGATCTTGCATACAAGTCGGATTCCGATGTGAGCGTGAAGGTGACCGTTGAAGGGAATGCCCCGACGGTGACCTCCACGCAGCAGAAGGTGCTTGTCAGGATCCATCAGCTCGACAAAGATGACGATGTCGTTGAAGACAGTGAGTATATCCTGAAGCGGACCGTCGTCAATCCGGCCGATGTCCAGACCAACATTGGTACCGCCGCAAACCGGCTGAATGCCCTGAAGGCCGATATCGACGGGAAGACGGCGATGGGTGTCGACACGACCGAGGCCACGGCGAAGTACGAAGAGGCAAAGGCGGCGATCAACAGTGCTTCGGCAACTTCAGATTATGCTGCGGCCCAGAACTACCTGACGACTGCCAATGCCGCCATGGACGCATCGGAGACCGCCCTCTCGCGGTCATGGGCGCAGAAGGAGATCAACGATGCCCAGACTGCCATCAATGAGATTGACGGCATCATCTCGTATTTCCAGGTCAACCGGAGCATGTCGACCGACCAGCGGGTGATGAGTCTTGTATCACAGCGCGACATCGCCGCCCAGGAGCTCTCGGGCGCTAACGACAAGATGAATGCGCAGGACTATGACGCCGCCAGGATCAAGGCCGAGGAGGCGGATCAGAAGGCGAATGCAACGCTGAACACGGCAAAGGCCCTCAAGGAGGAAATCGGTGAGGGCTTCTCCCTGAACCTTGGATCCCTCCCCATCTATATCGGTGCCGGCATCCTGATCGTCCTGGTCATCGGTGGCGTGCTGTATCTCCGCAATAAACGAAAATGGGACGAACTTGGATAACGTTCCCGATCCCCTCATTTTTCTGCTTTTGTCCCTCAGGTCATCTCCGCTTCCCGTTCCTTCGTAATGATCGAGCATATTTAGAGCCATTCCGCGCTTCGATCAATCACCTGGTTTGAGACGCTTCCCGTCCATTTCTCTGTCTTCATAGTGGGGGTCGATCGATCAGACCTGCCGCCCACAGTGAGAATAAAGCGTGTTTCCTTGCTCTCTCCTGGCGGGTGGAGACTCCCGGATACCCACCGAACGTAGGGGCAGGGCGGCAGCATGCTCTTGAACGATGCCGTACTTCAGGAACTTCTCCCAACTCACCCGTCGGGTCTGTCGCGCTCCCTCATGATGCCGCAGGGTGGGGCCTGTTTGGTGCGTTATTATCCTGAGACTGCCAGATCTCCAGCCCGCATTTCCTGACCGCCACGTGATTGCCATGACCTCCGGATCGGCACAACCTTGCAGGATGGAGGTGATATGCCGTTCAGCGGCCGCAAAAAAGAGTATTCCGGTGTTCCCGGTCGATGCAGTGATTCTCCTCCCGAGAAAAAATGGGGATATTATACCGTTGCATTCCTGACAAAGACTTCAAGCTTCATATTTCCCATTTTCCCGTCCCTGAAGAAGTAATACTGGGCGATCCGGTCCTTGTTGTCGTACCACGAGAACCAGTAGTTGAGGTTGTATTGCCGCTTCTCGAAGCCCGGCAGGGAGGCATAGGAATCTTCGTCAGAGGTGATCACCAGGTCGTAGGCATCGCCTGCAAAATTTCCCTCGTCAATCCGTTTTCCGAAATAATTCAGGTTTTCGGAGCGGTCCCCGCGGTAATACCATGGCAGCGGCCAATAACGGTCCGATGCCACGGCAACGGACTCCGAGGCATCGATCAGTGCCATCACCTCTCTCAGATCCTCGGAGTTCTGCACCTGCACGATCGGTTCGTTCACATCGGCCGGCACATAGGCGACGTGCCAGAGGGCAAACACGAGAAAGATGCTTGATAAAACGGCAATGATCGCTTTTTTGCGGGTCATCGCATAGGTCGCCACCAGGACGGTCGGGAGCAGCTGGTGGATCAGGAGCCAGGGCACCTTCTCCCCGATATAGGCGTATGCCACAATTGAAAGGAGCCACCACACGATGCAGAACCGGAAAAACTCCTCTTTCTTATCGAACGACCGGGGTGCCTCGGGCAGATGCCCCCTGATCTGCTCGAGGGCAATCCCGACGATCTCATGCATCGTCCGTTTCGCCGTCTCTCTGGATTGCTTGTGCCGTCCGTGCTGGATGAACTGCACCGTCCCTGCAATGGCCAGAAGGAATATCGGGACCTCGTAGAGCAGGAACAGGAGAATATAGAAGAAAAACGGTCCGCCGAGACGCTGCTGCTCGTGCATATCCCACCAGTGGAGGAAGGCGTCGGGAATGAAGGTGATCAGACGCTCGGGATGGACGCCGAAGGATGAATACATGACCGCCACTATCCCGATGGTGATCAGTGCGCCAAGGGCGAGATCGCGTATCCACCGTCGCGGCAGGGTAACCTTCCCTGACCAGACGAGATAGATCAGGTAGGCCCCGAATATCCCGAGCACGATCGGCATATTTTCCTTGCATGAAAGTCCCAGTCCGGTTGCGACCGCCGCCAGGGCCGCATATTGCATCTGCCCTCGCTCCAGATAGAGGATCAGGGAGAGCAGGAGGACGAAGGTCAGAAAGAGGATGAAGATGTCGTTTCTCAGGAACCGGGAAAAATACACCATGTTCGGGGAGATTGCAAGGAACAGGGCTGCAACCAGTGTCTGCCGCTGGTCAAGGTAACCGAGGCGGTAGAGTGGATAGAGCAGCACCACGATCAGGGTGCCGAGGAGTGCGGGTATGATCCGTCCCACGAGGTCTGAGTCGCCGAAGGCCGAGAACATCCCTGACGTTACATAGTAGAGCAGGGGTCCGTGGAATGAGGGATCGTAGAGGTAGACGCCGGTGGTCAGGAGTTTGTAGGAAAACCAGGCATGGATTGCCTCGTCATGGTGGAAGAGTTTGAGATCCAGGAATGCGAACCGCAGGATCGCCGCAAGGATAATGAAACAAAAAAAAAGTCTCTCAAAAGAGAGAAAATTCTGGATTCGAATGGCAAATCCGGCGGCTTTAATGCCGCTCACAGCATCAGCTCTCCAGCACAATCTCGATGCCGATGTCCTTTGGCACCTGAATGCGCATCAGCTGCCTCAGGGCCCGCTCGTCGGCATCGATGTCGATGAGACGCTTGTGCACGCGCATCTGCCAACGATCCCAGGTCGCAGTTCCCTCTCCGTCCGGGCTTTTCCTGATCGGCACGACGAGTCTCTTCGTGGGGAGGGGGATAGGCCCTGCCAGATTCACGCCCGTCCGCTCTGCAATTTCCCGTATTCTGTCACAGACCATCTCGATTTTGTCGTAATCGGTCCCTGATAGGCGTATTCTGGCTTTTTGCATAGACCTTCACCACTGAACGAAGACTTATCTCATCTGTTTGGCCTGGATGTCGATACACATGCCGGCTGCGATCGTCGATCCCATGTCACGGATGGCAAAGCGACCGAGCTGCGGGATCTCCTTGATCTTCTCGATGACCATCGGGCGGGTCGGGCGGATCTTGACGATCGCCGCATCGCCGGTCTTCAGGAAGGTCGGGTTCTGCTCCTTGACCTGACCGGTGCGCGGGTCGAGTTTGGTCATGAGCTCGGTGAAGGTGCAGGCGATCTGCGAGGTGTGGCAGTGGAAGACCGGGGTGTAGCCGACCGTGATGGCGCTCGGGTGGTGGAGCACGACGATCTGGGCGGTGAACTCCTCGGCAACCGTTGGGGGCTCATCGACAGGCCCACAGACATCGCCGCGGCGGACATCATTCTTGCCGACACCACGGACGTTGAAGCCGACGTTGTCGCCGGGCAGTGCCTCGGGCACTTCCTCGTGGTGCATCTCAATGGACTTCACTTCGCCGTTGACGTTTGCCGGCATGAAGGAGACCTTCATACCCTTCTTCATGACGCCGGTCTCGATACGGCCGACAGGCACGGTGCCGACGCCGGAGATCGAGTAGACGTCCTGAATCGGGAGACGGAACGGAAGGCTCGTCGGCTTCTCGGGCTCCTTGAGCAGGTCGAGGGATTCAAGGACCGTCGGACCGTTGTACCAGGGAGTCTTGTCGGACTTCTTGGAGATGTTGACACCCTCAAAGGAGGACATCGGGATGAACGGGACGTCGGCGGGCTTGAAGCCGACCATCTTCAGGAGCTGCGAGAGCTGCTCCTTGACCTCGTTGTAGCGCTTCTCCGAGTAGTCGGCGGCGTCCATCTTGTTGATGCCGACGATGAGCTGCGTGATGCCGAGTGTCCTGGAGAGGAAGACGTGCTCCTTGGTCTGCTCCATGACACCGTCCGGAGCGGCGACGACGAGAAGGGCGGCGTCGGCCTGCGATGCACCGGTGATCATGTTCTTGATGAAGTCACGGTGACCCGGGCAGTCCACAACGGTGAAGTAGTACTTGTCGGTGTCGAACCGCTTGTGAGCGATGTCGATGGTGATACCGCGCTCGCGCTCTTCCTTGAGACTGTCCATAACCCATGCGAACTCGAAGGAGCCCTTACCTTTGGACTCAGCTTCCTTTCTGTAGTTCTCGATAATATGGGGCGGTACAGCTCCTGTCTCAAACATCAGGCGGCCGACGGTGGTCGACTTTCCGTGGTCGATGTGCCCGATGACAGCAAGGTTCATGTGTGGTTTTTCGGTTGCCATTGGTTATCCTCCACTCAAATATGAGACTGTTTGCACAGTCGGATTGAAGCGAGTATCATATATTGGGCATCGATCTATATAAATCATTTCGATATGCCCCTGCTCCGTTCAAAGGGGGGCGTATAGAGGAGTACCGACACACTCAAATGCCTGATCCGACAAATACTCACTGCCCTATGAAAACTCTGGAATTTCACCGTGATACGGAAAAAAACCGCGTCACCGTCACCTGCGCTGGTAAGGAGGTTTCGGTGCATAGCCATTGCGCCTATTGCCGGCATTGTGCCGGGGTCCGGGTGGGCAAACGGGTACTCCCGCCGCCCCAGCAGCAGGCGATGAAGGGTGCCCGCGGTGGAATGGGGATTGATGAAGAACTGCTCAATGCAGCGATGATGTTCAACTCGCTTGTCCGTGATGGAGATGCGATTGAGTGCTCGGACGATGCCGGAACCGGTTTTTCCTCTATGTACCGCCGCCGAACTCGGTCCTGATTGTTTCACGGAAGGCATCATAGCCAATTTCATCGAGCTGGTCAGCAAGATGCCTTCCGCTCCATGCATTCCTGTAGATCCAGTAGACCGTCCGGTCGATCACCTCGAGCACGTCATCCTCCGTCTCGACTGTGACCAGTTCCCGTCCTGAGGCCGGGTGGCGGCCGCGGCGCCCTCCGATGGTGATCAGGTAGTGCCGATATTCAGACTTCAGCAGGTCGAACGGACAGGACTGGATGCAGATGCCGCACTGCACGCAGCGTTCCGGGATGATCTCGGAGATCCCATTTTTTATGGTGATCGCTTTCTCCTTGCAGTACTCTGCGCAGGTGCCGCAACCGGTGCACATGCCTTCCACTCGCAGGGGCCTGATCCGGCCGACGACTCCGATCTCATTGAGTACCGGGCTGGTGCAGGCATTCGGACAGCCTGAGAGTGAGATTCTGACCCGGATTGGCATTTCCTTTCCGAATACGCGTTCGTCGATCCGCCGTGCCAGCCCGAATGTCTCGATATTGGAATATTTGCACTGCGACGTTCCCGGGCAGGCGATGATATTGACGACCTCATCATGCTCTGAACCGACGGGAGTGCCGTTTTCCTCGAGTTCTTGTGCGATCTCCTCCAGGTGCTGAGGATCTACATGCGGGATCTCCATGGTCTGGCGGGTGGTGAGATGGACCTCGCCGCTACCGTATTTTTTTGCGATTTCTGCGATTCCGGCCATTTTATCGACCGGGAGGATCCCCGCCGGCAGGCGGAGGCGGATGGCGCAGAGATCGGGATCGATCTCGGTGATCACGCCGCCGCGCGTATGGATGGGTCTTCCGTGCATCATCAGCATACACTACGGTCTGATGAATAAAAAGGTGTATGCGCCCTAGAGCGCAAGGGCGATGATGACCGCTGCCCTGACAATCTCATTTGACGCCCCGGCAACGTCGCCGTTCACGCCGCCGAAGAGGCGACGGGCGGTTCCCATCAGGATCAGGACCACGATGCCGGTGGCAAGGATGGCCTTTCCCAGTGAGAGCGGAGAGACCAGCAGGAGAAGCGGCAGTACCGGGAGGATTGCGAGAGGGACAAAGAACGGTCGGGCAAACCCGTGGAGGTAGGCGTGGATGCCGTCGTGGAAGGGGGCCCCGAGAGCGGTGATCCATGCCATGGCAAGTTTTGCGCAGACCTCGGCGGTGAGGATGACGAGGGGGATGCTCCATACCTCGACGAGACCGGCGATTGCGCATATGGTGATGAGGATCCCTGCCGCCACCCCCCCCGCACCGATCTGCCGATCGGTCAGGGCGGCGATCCGTTTTTCCCTGCTCCCGTGGGCCATCAGCCCGTCGCCGAGGTCGAGGAGACCATCGAAATGGTTGGCTCCTGAGATGACCACGGCGGCAGTAACCGCTGCTGCTGCCGCCAGCAGGGTGTGTCCCCCAAGAAGGAATGCGATGATCGCCGCCCCGCCCCCTGTAATCCATCCTGCTGCTGGATAGAGCCATGAATGTCGTGCAAAGGCATCGAACTCTGCATGCCGCCCGAGGGGCAGGACGGTGGTGAACTGGAGCAGGGCCCTTACTGGTTCGAGAAGCATTCTGAGTAGAGGCGGGAGGTGTTTCCGGCAATCAGGCCTGCAACGGCATCATCGAGGAAGGGGCCGAGTTCGGAGAGGATGCCCGGTTTTTTCTGATCATATCGGGTGAACTCGAACCTGGCATAGATGCCGCCGATGATCTCGGCGATGGACATGCCGATAATCTCGTCTGAGAGCAGAAAAACGGGATCATCGGCGATTTCTGAATTGGCCCTTCGTTCGAAGAGCTCTTCTTCAAGCAGAATGGCGCCGAGTAGCAGGGAGGAGATGTTGGGATCATTATATGAGGCGGTGATGCGCGTATGGAGGCGGCGGCGCGCCTCCTCGGCATCCATGCCATGGGGGACATAGAGGGCCATCCCGGCGTCTACGATGGCCTCTGTTGTGATCCCCTTTGAGGAGAGTCGCTCTTCGATCTCAAACATACGCAAATTTCTTGATGTTACCCCATATATACATTCATATGGCATTTCTCTCCTCATTTCCTGAGATTGAGTTTTCTCGTCCCCTGTTCGCAGGTATTCTGGGAAACACCGCCCTTTCGATGGTGCCCGGCATCTCAGGTGCCGGTTCCACACCTGAAAGGACGGTGTTCACCCCGATCCTGGATGCCGAACTGATCGTGAAGGGCGAGATCCACTCGATGGGCTACAAACCCAACACCCCGACAAACTGCCCGACACCGGCGGTGATCACACGCTCCATGCTCCAGCTCTGCGGGATCGAACCGGTGTTTGTGAATGCCGGGATGTTCAACCGCCCGACGGTCCCCTGTCTGGATGTGTATGGTGATGCAGGGGCCGATCCGCGTCAGGGCGATGCTGTGCCGCGGGCGCATGCCATCTTCGAGGCCGGAAAACGGGCCGGACGACTGCTCTCCGGCTGCGCTGATCTCCTCGTCCTCGGGGAGAGTGTGCCGGGCGGGACGACAACGGCGCTGTGTGTGCTGCGCGCCCTTGGCTACGACGCACGCGTATCGAGCAGCTTCGTGAACAATCCGGTGGAGCAGAAGGAGGAGGTCTGCCGGGCGGTGGTGGCACGGGTCCGGGAGAGTGGAGTGACCGATCCCCTGGATGTGGTCAGGATCGGCGGTGATCCGATGATGGCGGTCGCCGCCGGCATCGTCTGCGGTTTTTCAGGTGAGGTGGTGCTGGCAGGCGGCACCCAGATGCTCTCGGTGAATGCGGTGCTGAAGGGACTTGGTGAGCGGATGGCCCCCCTCGCAACGACCGAGTACGTGCGTGCTGATGCCTCGGCGAACTTCGAGGCGGTTGCGGCATCGGTCGGTGCCGGGGCATGGTATGTCGATCCCGGTTTTGACACCATCGGTGATGCCGGACTCGCCCGCTACTGCGAGGGCGAGGTGAAGGAGGGAATGGGTGCAGGCGGTGCGATCCTCCTCGCCCGCATCATGGGGTATTCAGAGGAGGAGATCAGATCGGCGATCCTCTCGACGGTCCTCTCCTTCCGCTGACAAAAGGCTATACCCTCACCATACCATACATCTTTGATGCTTCCCATTTTTGTCGTGAACAACCATGGGCAATTCAATCACCTCATCCACCGCAAACTCCGCGATATGGATATCGAGGTGCGGATGATCCCGAACACTACCGCTCCTTCGGATGTAGAGGCCGGGTGCAGCGGCATCGTCCTGGGAGGTGGTCCGTCCCTTGAGCGCGCCGGCAACTGTGCCGAATATCTTGACCTCGGCCTCCCGGTGCTCGGCATCTGCCTCGGGCTGCATGTCATTGCCACGGCCCGCGGCGGTCAGGTCGGGCCCGGATCGCACGGCGGATACGGCGGGGTCACCGTCGAGATCACCGGCGAGAGCGAGATCCTTGCCGGATATGAGGGGCCGATCCATGTCTGGGCCTCACATGCCGATGAGGTGAAGCAGGTGCCCGACGGCTTTGTGGTCCATGCCCGTTCCGATATCTGCCCGGTGGAGGCAATGGGATCGGCAGATGAGCGGATCTATGGCGTCCAGTGGCACCCTGAAGTGAGCCACACGGAAAACGGGGATCTGCTCTTCCGGAATTTTGAACGAATATGCGGCGAATAGACGACCTTATTGATGAAATTCAGCGGATCGGGTTTTCGTGCCGCCGCTGTGGCGCCTGCTGCACCGGTGATGGTGCCGGTTCAGATCTGGTCCTCCTCTCTCCGGCCGAGGTGCGGGCCGCATGCAATGCCGCCGCTCTCCCGAGGGATGAGGTTGCAGAACCCTATCCAGAGAGCATTGACGGCCCGGACGGCACCTCCTGCACCTTCGGGTGGTCGTACAGGCGACAGGAGGGCCACTGCCGGTTCCTCGACGGCACCAGGTGCACGATCTATGATGCGCGTTCGTGGATCTGCCGGACCTATCCGTTCATGCTCGACGGTGACCGCCTCTGCGTCTCAGAGTGTCCGGGACTCGGTGCGCCCATGACCCGGGACGAGGCCGCCGTGCTGGCGTGTGATCTCCTGGCGCGTCAGGCGGCTGAGAGAGAGGAGGAGGATGGAGTCGGGCAGGTCTATGCCTGCAGCCGTATACCTCCCGGTGCATCGGTCGTGATCGATTCAGAGGGGGTGTGGACGGTCCATGGGTGAGGTCAGGATCGTCGGCACTGCCCATGTCTCAGAGCGGAGCATTGAGGCGGTCAGGGATGCTATAGAGGAATTTTCCCCGGATGTCGTCGGTGTCGAACTCGACCGTGGCCGGTATGCCGCCCTGAAAAAGGAGCAGGCGCCCCCGAAGGTCGAAGATGTGCTGAAGGCCGGGAACTTCTCGCAACTCCTGTTCCAGTGGACCCTTGGTTATATCCAGCGGAAGATCGGGATGGACGTCGGGGTGGAGCCCGGTGCCGAGATGGTCGCCGCCATCGGTGAGGTGGAGCGGCGCGGCCTGCGTCTTGCCCTTATCGACCGCGATATCAGGATCACTCTGGCGCGGTTCTGGCAGGGGATGAGCCTCTGGGAGAAGATGAAGATGATCTACGCCCTTGCCGCCTCGCTCAGCGGGCCCGGCGAGGACGGGATCGATGTGGACGCCCTGACCGAGCAGGATGTCGTCACCGCTGCCCTCGAGGAGTTCAGGCGTTTCTCCCCGAATGGGGCGAG
Organism: Methanofollis fontis; assembly: GCF_004297185.1. Classification (NCBI taxonomy): domain Archaea; kingdom Methanobacteriati; phylum Methanobacteriota; class Methanomicrobia; order Methanomicrobiales; family Methanomicrobiaceae; genus Methanofollis; species Methanofollis fontis. Next base: position 476,166 of record NZ_PGCL01000003.1, on the reverse strand, counting down.
AGCGCTCATCGATGAGCGCGACGCCTATATTGCCCGCCGGATCATCGATCTCTCCGGCCGCTATGAGCGGGTGCTGGCCGTCGTCGGTGCCGGTCATGTGCGGGGCGTGGAGCGCTATCTCTCCTCGCCCGAGCTCCTCCCTGCAGAGGAAGACCTCGTGGCGCCGCCGCGGCACTACCCCTGGGGTAAGATCATCGGCGGGGTGTTTGTGGTGCTCTTCGCCCTGCTGATCATCTCCCTGGCCTTCTCAGGCGTCGGGTTCGAGGTTCTTGTCTGGGCGATCCTCTACTGGGTGCTGATCAATGGCGTGCTGGCCGCCGCCTTCACCATCGCCGCCGGGGGGCACCCCCTCTCTGCGGTCACGGCATTTGGCGTTGCCTGGATGACCTCCCTCAACCCGCTCATGGCGGCGGGCTGGTTCGCCGCTGCCGTCGAGGCGAAGATCCGAAAACCTTCGACCGCGGATTTCCAGCGGATAATGGATGCGGAGAACTTTTCAGAGATGCGGAAGGTCCCGATCTTCCGGGTTGTGCTGGTTGCGGCGCTTGCCAACGTTGGTTCCACACTGGGCACGATCGCCTATTTCGCCTTTATATCACCGATCCTCGGGATCGATCCGACGGTGATCATACCGCAGGGATTCGCCAATTTTGTCGGGTGGCTCGGGGGTCTGTTTTCCCCCTGATCCCCTTTGCTCACGCCTCATCCTGGTGCCGGTCACATCCCCCGCTCACCTGTCTGGCATTTCCCTCTACGCAACCCTTATCCGGTATCCCTCCCCAGAGAGGAGCATGTATCTTGGTCCGAATCTTGGGCTTACCATTCTGAGGACGCGTCACTCCATCAGGAAATACAAGGATGACACCGTCGACGAGAAGATCATTCAGGATGCCCTCGACTGCGCCAGGCTTGCTCCTACGGCCAGGAATGAGCAGCCATGGCTCTTTGGTGTCGTAAAGGAGAAGGAGGTCCTGCGTGCAATCGCCGATCTCACCGATCATGGCAGGTTTATCGCAGGTGCTCAGGTCTGCTTTGCAGTCTTCGGGAAAAAGGATGAGAAATATTATCTTGAAGACTGTTCGGCGGCAACGACTCAGTTGATCCTTGGGCTCTGGGCCTATGGCGTCGGTTCGTGCTGGGTTGCCGGCGACAAGAAGGAGTATGCGGGCGCCGTCGGCGAACTGCTGAATGTGCCTGATGACTACACCCTGGTCTCCCTCGTGTCGGCGGGATACCCTGCGGACGTGAGCGTCGCCGGGAAAAAGGATCTTGCGGAGATCACATTCTCTGAGAAATACTCCAAAAATTGACCCTTTTTTAATGTGTTTCGGGCTGCGGACGGCAGAATATCAGTGAAAATTCACGATAATTGACACTCATCACGTCGAAGTGGGTATCGAGCTCGCGCAAGAAGTCCACCTGTCGCCAGATCTGCATATCCGGGTAGTGGGCTGCGATTTCCCTGAGGATGAACCCGCCAATAAGGGACGAATCCGCCATCTCTTCGGCAAAGGGAAGGAATGTTACCAGCTGTGCCGAAGGGGCGAGAACACGCCTCAGTTCGGGGAGCGTGGCTTCAAGGTCCCAGTTCGGGAGTGCGGGGGCGATGATCAGGTCGAAGACGCCATCCCTGCATGGGAGGTTCTCCGCCCCTGCAGAGAGGCGCTCAAACCCTTCAGCATTCTGTGCCCCTTTTGCAATCAGCCACCGTTCGGGTATTGATCCGGTCAGATCAGCTGTTGCCGCCACAAAGAGATCGGCGAGTTCACCGCTGTAGGGATCGGTGAAGAGGGCGACCCGTTGAAGGGGGCGGTCGCTCTCGAACTCAGAGACCATCAGGTCCTGAAAGGTCCCTGCCACCACCCGGAAATAATCGGAGAGCAGCAGGTGTATGCCGCTCCTGCGGGCGGCGATCAATCTCTCCTTGCCGGTGTCCGTGATGGAGAAAACCTTTCGTTCGGGCCCTTTTTCGCTTGGCACGCGGGTGAAGGTGACCAGCCCGCGGCGTTCCAGCGAGTTCATCATCTTATAGAGGTCGCTGTGACTCTTCTGCAGCCCCCGCTCCTCAAGTTTAAACTTTAACTCGTAGACGTGGGAGGGCGTGCCGGCAAGTGCGGTGAGCACCTCCAGCTCCGGGTCTCGCATGAAGTATGGTGATACAGGAGAGTAGTAATATCTTCCCAAATGATCCGGAACCAGAGGGGGGTTCGGTTGCCTGTATGGATGTCAGCGATAGCCCTCTGGCCTCTCAATCTCCTGGATGTGTATATTCTGATGTCGGCCGTATTCGGGTCGATCCCGTTTCGGCGGCACGGGCGTGATGCTCTCCCACCAGGATAGGGTGTGCGGGGGACACCACAATACACGCTGGAGTATGCTCCATATCCAGATATGGTTATGTCGTTATTTCCATTCTGATCGCAGGCCCCTGTCGCCTACCAGCCATAAGGAATCTTCATCCCGTCTTCAGATCCATATTCGACCGATGATCACCGGTTATCGAGGGCATGAATTCCCATATTTCTCCCTGTATCCGGCCCCTGACGCCCGGTTCGGCCTCAACCTCCGGATGGGGAAGGGGATCGCGGATGGTAAGGACGGTCTCTGCGAATATGCCGTCCTTGGCGATAGCCACGCCTGTTTCAGCCCGGCGGCCGCGGATGCCATCGTGGCCGTCGCGGAGAGATGCCGGCAGGGGAGATGAGATGGCGACCCTCGGTCTTGCGGACGCTGTGCTCTATCTCCTGAGGGCGAGCGTTCTCATCACCATCGGCATCCTGATCGGGAGCATCATCACCGAGACCGGGATCGCAGGGAGACTCCGGTTTCTATCGCGCCCGATCTCCCGGCTTTCCGGGCTTTCGTCCCCGTCCTCCCTCTCCCTTGTCGCCATGGTCGCAAACCCCACGGCCGGAAAATCCATGCTTGCCGGGTTCTATCGGGAGGGACAGATCAGGCGGGAGGAGGTGGTGCCAACCCTCCTGATGGGCACATTTCCAACAGTGCTGGGTGAGACCCTGTTTCGCGTCCATTTTCCCACGGCAGTGGTCCTCCTGGGTCCGGTGATCGGTGGGCTCTATACCCTTTTCAACCTCTTTTCAACCCTGATCCAGACGGCGGGTGCGATCATCTGGCTCCGTTTCGTGGTCGGCAGCAGCGAAGGAGGGATTACTGATGAAACAAACCCTGCAGAGCGCATACGGATCGACCGCCCGACCGTTCGGGCAGGTGTCATGAAGGCGATCCCCCATCTCAAACGCATCATACCGGTGAGTGTGGTTGCGACGACGGTGTTCTTCCTCCTCTATGCCGCCGGCGTGGTCGAGGCGATCGCTCTTGTTTTTTCTCCCCTCCTTGGTCTCATTGGTCTGCCGGGTGAGAGCATCACGGCGATCGTCGCCCAGGCGATGCATTTTTCGGCCGGATATGCAGTGGTCGGGACGATGGTCACCGGTGGAATCCTCACGCTGGAGCAGGCGCTTGTCACCCTCATCGTCGGATCGATGATGGTGATCACGATGATCTATCTCAAATATTCCCTGCCCCTGTATCTCTCTCTGTTCGGTGTGGAAGGGACGGGAATCGCCATAAAAACGTATTGTGCAAGTATGGGGGCGAAGGTGCTGACGATCATGGTGGTGATCGCCGTATTTTAACCGATTGTGTCCACGCCATCAGGTGGTGAACACCAGCAGCCTGTGGACACACGAACACCGCCAGAACTGCGGGGATCGAGGAATGGGACGACACCCCGTTTCCTCCTCCGGTGCTGTCCGCAAAAAAAGAGGGTGAGTGGGAAAAGTTATTTTTCTGCCTTTCCCTGCTTTTTCACGCCCTCGATCGCCGCCCGCACCGTCTCCTCGTCCGCAAGATAATAGTGGCGGATCGGTTTCAGGTCGTCGTCGAGTTCGTAGACGAGGGGGATGCCGGTCGGGATGTTCACCTGTGCGATCTCGTCGTCCGGGATGTTGTCGAGGTGTTTCACGAGCGCCCTGATGCTGTTGCCGTGCGCGGCGATGAGCACCCTCTTCCCCTCCGTGAGGGCCGGAACGATCGTACCCTCCCAGTAGGGCACGAAGCGGGCGACGGTGTCCTTCAGGCACTCGGTGGCCGGAAGTTCGGCAGGTGAAAGCCCGGCATACCGGCGATCCCTGCCCGGATGCCGCTCGTCGTCGGCGTCGAGGGGCGGAGGCGGCACGGCATAGCTCCGCCGCCAGACGAACACCTGCTCGTCACCGTACTGTTCGGCCGTCTCTGCCTTGTTCAGGCCCTGCAGGGCGCCGTAGTGGCGCTCGTTCAATCGCCAGCAGCGCTCCACCGGTATCCACATCAGGTCCATCTCGTCGAGGGTGATCCAGAGGGTGCGGATCGCCCGTTTCAGCACCGAGGTGAAGGCGCAGTCGAAGGTGTAGCCCTCCCGCAGGAGAGTTTTTCCGGCTTCGTGCGCTTCTTCGATTCCCTTTTCCGAGAGATCGACATCGGTCCATCCGGTGAAGCGGTTCTCCTTATTCCATATGCTCTCGCCGTGGCGGAGGAGGACGAGTTTGATCATGGTATCAGAAGGAACATGGGCGTGCACACCACTTATGCATGACGACCGGCGGTAATCTTAACACCTATCTGCTCCCATTTTCTCGCATGACTCGCCCTACGCTCCAGGTTGCGCTCGATATCCTCGAACTGCACCGCGCCCGGCAGATCGCGCGGGAAGCGATGGCGGGCGGTGCCGACTGGATCGAGGTGGGCACGCCCCTCATCAAGAGCGAGGGGATGGCGGCGGTGCGGGACCTGCGGGAGGCCTTTCCGCGCACCGAGGTCGTGGCCGATATGAAGATCGCCGATACCGGGACGATGGAGGTGGAGATGGCGGCGAAGGCCGGGGCTTCAATCGTCTGCGTCCTGGGTGACGCCGACGATACGGTCATCGCCGAGTGCGTCCGGGCGGCGCGGCTCTATGGTGTGCGGATCATGGCCGACCTGATCAATGTGGCCGATCCGGTTGGTCGGGCCCGGGAGCTCGAGTCCCTCGGCGTCGACATCATCAACGCCCACGTGGGCATCGACCAGCAGATGATCGGAAAATCCTCGGTGGACCTCCTCCGCTCTCTTGCCGGCGAGGTTTCGCTCCCCCTGGCGGTGGCCGGCGGCCTCGATGCGGAAACGGCAGCGCAGGCGGTGGCGGCGGGCGCCGATATCGTGATCGTGGGGGGCTGGATCGTGCGCTCCGGTGATGTCGAGGGTTCGGCCGCTCGTATCAGGGCGGCGATCGATGCTCCGGCCATTGCGCCGGCGAAGAAGAAGAGTCTGGAGGAGGAGATCAGGTCCCTGTTTCTGCAGGTCTCGGCCCCGAATGTCACCGATGCGATGCACCGCAAGGGAGCGATGTCCGGGCTGATCCCCCTCACCTTCGGGGTGAAGGCGGTGGGCCCGGCGGTGACGGTCCAGACATTCGCGGGCGACTGGGCGAAACCGGTGGAGGCGATCGACCTCTGCCGCCCCGGAGACGTCCTGGTAATCTATAACAGCGCCGCCACGCATGTCGCCCCCTGGGGTGAACTGGCGACCCGGAGCGCGATAAACCGCGGTATCGCCGGCGTGATCATCGACGGCGCCACCCGCGATGTCGACGATATCAGGGCCCTGAAGTATCCCCTGTTCGCGCGCGCCTGTGTCCCGAACGCCGGTGAACCGAAGGGCTTTGGGGAGATCAATGCCGAGATCCCCTGCTGTGGTCAGCAGGTCCGCCCCGGCGACTGGATCGTCGCCGACGAGAGCGGCGTTGTCGTCGTCCCGAAGGAGCGCGCCTACGAGGTCGCCCGCCGCGCCCTCGAGGTGAAGAAGAACGAAGAACGGGTGCGGGCAGAGATTGAACGGGGGAGTACCCTCTCCGCGGTCTCGGAACTCTACAAGTGGGAGAAGAAATAGGCCCGTCCGTTATTGCATGAGTGGGGTCTGCTCCCCCGGAAACGGCTGATAATTCTTTGCTTTTTAAATGAACGAAGGATATTCATCCCCTCTCCCTCCCCTCCCGTCCGGTTTTCCGGGAGGGTGTTTCCCGGGATATCTCTCCCACTCATATCGGGCTCAGGGGGACAGGAGAGGGCCCGGATATTCTTCTATTTTGAAGGAAAACTCCATATCTGCGCTTGATTGAAATTCGGGCGATATGGGGCCGGATCGGTCGGCCCGAATGCCGATCCGGGGGCGGTATGGCGGTATCTGACTCACTTTCATGTCACTCTGGATGGAAGGGGACGGGGCACATTACCCTATGTTGATCTTATGAAAACCGGCTATTTGAGCATTTAAATTCTGAAAATGGCATTAATGGGGATGTATTGCTCCATCCTTTATATGGTGTCCGAAAGAACCAAAAATACAGAAAAAATGGAGTATTCACTGGAACAGGTCTGATATCAGAACCTCGCCGCCGGCCTGAAGGATCTGCCTGACCCCCTCCTCGACGCGGTCGATCCGCAGGATCAGGACAGCCCCCTCCTTTCCGGAATAGGCGTAGCTGTACTCGATGTTGATCCCTGCCTCACCCAGAATCCGGGCGATCTCAAAGAGTCCGCCGGGTTCATCCCGCATCCGCACGGCGATGACGTCGGTGAAAGAGACCATGAACCCCATGCTGGTGAGGGTTTCATGGGCGGCGTCCGGTCTGTTCACCAGCGCCCTTACCACGCCGAATCCGTTCGCCTCGGCGATCGAGAAGGCCAGAATATTGATGCCGGCCTCTTCAAGGGCATGGGCGATCGAGGCGAGGCGCCCGGGCTTGTTCTCCGAAAAGATCGAGATCTGTTTGATGATATACTTCTTCTCTGCCATATCAGTACACTCTCCGGTCAATCACTCTCTTCGCCTTCCCCTCAAAGCGGGGGAGGGTCCCGGGGGCGACGAGTTCTACGTCCGCCGCCACATTCAGGGAATTTCTCAGGTCATGGGTGACCTTCGCCTTCACCTTCATCAGATCGGTGATCTTGTCTGAGAAGGCGTCCTTGCTCATCTCCACCCTGACCAGCATCGAGTCCAGCGCCCCGCGGCGGTCGACCTCGATCTGGAAGGCCGAACCCACCACCTCGGGAATACCCATCAGGGTGTGCTCCACCTGCGATGGGAACACATTGATCCCGCGAACGATGAGCATATCGTCGACCCGGCCCTGGATGCGCATGATCCGGGGTGAGGTGCGCCCGCAGGCACAGACTGAATCGTCGATGGAGGTGATGTCGCCGATCCGGTAGCGGATCATCGGCAGCGCCTCTTTTTTCAGAACAGTCATCACCAGTTCGCCCTTCTCGCCCGGGGGCAGGTGTTCGCCGCTCTCCGGGTCGATGATCTCGGGGTAGGCGATATCGCCCCAGATATGGATCCCCTGCTGCTCGGTGCACTCGGTGAACATCGGTCCCGAGAGTTCGGATGTGCCGTAGATGTCGTACACCCGGATCCCGAGTTCGTTCTGCAGCGTTGTGCGGATCCCTTCGGACCAGGGTTCCGCACCCAGGATGCCGACCCGCAGGTCGGTGTCGTTTCTGATGGATATTCCCATCCTGTTCGCCGTCTCGCCGATATGGACGAGGTACGACGGGGTGCAGGCAATCGCCGTTACGTGGAGGTCCTGCATCAGTTCGATCTGCCGTTCGGTGTTGCCGGTGCCGATGGGGAGCACCGTGGCACCGATACGCTCTGCACCGTAGTGCAGGCCAAGCCCGCCTGTGAAGAGTCCGTAGCCGTAACTCACCTGCATCACGTCGCCGCGGCCAAGTCCGCAGGCGGTGAGTGAGCGGGCGAGGGACGTTGTCCAGCTCTCGAGGTCATTGGCCGTATACCCGACGACCGTCGGTTTCCCGGTCGTCCCCGATGAGACATGATAGCGGACGAGTTCGTCCTGTGAGGCGGTGAAGATGCGGTCCGGGTAATTGTCCCGCAGATCGCTCTTGTACATGAACGGGAGTTTTGTGATGTCCTCAAGGCTTCTGATGTCATCCGGGTGGGTGCCCGCCTCTTTCATCCTGTCGTGATAGAAGGGGCTGAACGAATACAGGCGGTAAACGAGTGTCTTGAGCAGGCGATACTGGAGACGTTTCAGATCCCCGGCGGGCATCCCCTCCATACGCGGGTCCCACATCATCACCAGATCGCCCCCCGCCGGTCGATCACCCGTTTCGCCTTCCCCTCAAAGCGCGGGAGGCTTCCGGGCTCGACCAGTTTCACCGTCGTCCGCAGGTTCAGCGCCTCTCTGATCGCCCCGGCGACCTTCTGCTGGATCCGCTGCAGATCAGCCAGTTCCCCGGAGAAATACCTCCTGTTCAACTCCACCTCTATCGTCATCTCGTCCAGATGGTTGATCCTGTCCACATATACCATGAACTGATCCCCGACCTCCGGGAGGGCGAGGAGGGTGTGCTCGATCTGCGAGGGGAAGACATTGATCCCCCGGATGACAAGCATGTCGTCGGCCCGACCGGAGAGTCGGTCGATCCGCCCATTCCTGCCGCACGGGCAGTCTTCGGTGAGGATGCGCGTGATGTCCCCCGTCCGGTAGCGGATCAGGGGCATCGCCTCCTTCACCAGCGGGGTGACCACCAGTTCGCCCCGCTCGCCGTCCGGCAGGCGTTCGCCGGTGGCGGGATCGATGATCTCGATCAAAAAGCAGTCGTGCCAGATATGGAGACCGTCGCGCTCCTCACACTCAAAACCGGCACCCGGACCATACATCTCGCTCATGCCGTAACTGTCGAATGCCCTGACGCCGAGGCGCCGTTCCAGTTCCGCCCGCATGCTCTCGGACCAGGGTTCGGCGCCGAAGACGGCGGTCTTCAGGGAGTCGAGGGACGATCCCATCTCCTCGGCGACCTCGGCAAGATGGAGACCATAACTCGGGGTGCAGTTGATGGCGGTGACCCCGAAGTCGTCGATCATCTCGATCTGCCGCTTTGTGTTCCCGGTGGCGCTTGGTATAACGGTCATCCCGATCCGCTCGGCACCATAGTGAAACCCGAGACCGCCGGTGAACATCCCGTAGCCGAGGGCGTTCTGAAATACATCGTCGGCGGTCAGACCGATCATCATGAGGTTCCGGGCGATCAGTTCTGTCCAGTTCTCGATGTCCTGCCGGGTATAACAGACGACGGTGGGTTTCCCTGTCGTCCCTGATGTGGTGTGGATCCTGACGACGTCGTGCATGGGGACGGCAAGAAAACCAAATGGATACCCCTCTCTCAGGTCCGCCTTCCTGGTGAAGGGCAGTTTCTCGATGTCATCGAGGCATTCGATATCGCCGGGTGCAACCCCTGCCCGTGAAAAGGCTTTCTGGTAAAATTCAATGTTCCGGGCCTGTGCCACCGTCCATTTCAGCCGGGAAAGCTGCAATTCCTCCAGATCTGCCTCCCCTATTGTTTCCATCTCCCTGTTCCAGAACATGCGCACACAATCCTGCCATCCGGACGGCGCGGTTGCCGTCCATGGGTTCAGTATATGTGGGGCGTGTCCGCCAAATAACCTTGCCATGCTCTGACATGGCGCGCACAGCCGTCACCCCTGCACAAGTCTCGTGTCCCCTCTCGCCGCCTCAAGGGCCCGACGGGCGCTCTGCTCCTTATCCTTGATCTCGAGCATGATATCGATGTCATGGGGGCGTGATTCGGTGAGAAAGGCGGAAAAAAGGGAGATATCAATACTCTGGGCGTGCGTGCCCTTCCTGGCCCCGTTCTCCTGCGACGAGTAATCGGTCATCAGGATTCCGTCGGATTTCCCCCATGTGGCGGCACACCGCCCGAGGGCATCGGCCGTATCCGAACCGTCCGGATTGCATTCATGGTGGAAGGCGTCGAAGAGCACAGGGGTTCCGCATTCACGGTGCAGGAGCAGGCAGTCGGTCACCGTGAACAGGCGGTCGTCATTCTCCACGACGAGTCGCCGGCGCACCGGTGCAGGGAGATCCCGGTAACGGTCGACAAATCGACCGAGTGCAGACTCTGCATCACCGTAACGCCCGCCGACATGGATCTGGACCTTTGCCGTGCTGTCCAGTCCCATCGCATCCAGAACAGTTGAATGGTATTCAAGTTCGGCGATGCTCCGCATCAGCACGCCCTCGTCCGGGGAGTTGATCAGGGTGAACTGGTCGGGGTGCATCGATATGCGCATCCCATTCTCCCTGAGCATGCGGCCAATGCCTGAAAAATCCTCTGCAAACGCCGATTCCCAGTCGAGGGTGTTCACCGGATGGGAGGCGAAGGGGACGAGGTCTGAGGTGATCCGGAAAAAGAGAAGGCCATGTGTACGGTTGAACTCAAGGGTGCGGGAGAGGCATTCGAGGTTCTCCCTCATGGTCGCATAAAAGCGCTCTTCGCTCCAGGACTTCAGCCTGAAGGTGCGGGCGGAGGTGCACCCGATGCCGCGGTTCACGCAGGGGTATCCGATGCGCATCAGACTGCTCCGGGCCGGAGTTTTTTCCGTCCTGGGAGGAGTCTGGGGTCTTCAAAGGCGGCGATCATCGCTACAAGGGCGCTCTGCTCCCTGTCGGGAAAGTCGATCAGGAGGTCGAAGTCAAGGGGGTGTGAACGCTCGAGAAATGTCAGGAAGCGGGGAGGATCCAGGGTATGGGCGGGTGTGGTCGCCCCCTCAGTTCTGGGGGAGAAGCGGACCAGAGGCAGACCGTCCTCCTCTTTCCATGTCCGGGCACAGGCCTCAAGCGCACCGGTTACCGAATCTTCGTCCTCCGAAAAATAGTGATTATACATGACCGGGATCCCGCACTCCCGGGCGACCTCGCAGCATCGTGCGACGGTGCAGAGATCATCGTTCATCAGGGCGAGACGCCTCTTCACCTCCGGGGTTGCTTTATCGAACTGCTCCCCGAACAATGCCGGGTCGCCCGCCCGTGCCGGGATCCGTGCATCCCCGCCGAGCCCCATTGCTCTGAGCACCATTGCCGAATATTCGTAATAGCCTGGATAGGACCCCGGACCCGAGAACGGCACCGGCGGCTGCATGGCGATACGGATCCCGCTTTCCCTGATAAATGCCCCGAGAGCGGCAAAGTCTGCCGCAAACTCCTCCGCCCAGTCCAGCGTATTCACCGGGTGTGCGGCATATGGCACAAGCCTGGTATCCAGGACAAAGAGGTGGAGCCCGGCCTTTCTATTGAACTCGAGAATGCGTGCCAGACAGGATAGATTTTCTGCAGTCGCCCAGATCTGTGTGCCCTCGGAATATGCAGTGATATCAAAACTGTTTCCAGTAGAACACCCGATGGAATGGTTGGCACTGGAATAGCCCACTTTCATCTGCAAACCCAGACTCGGTCGTCCGCTCACTATAAAAATCATCGTATTTGGGAGGCCGGATACGTCCGGGTCGGTCTCCCCTTCAGGGAGGTGGCGCTATCGCCGACCCTGCCGGGAATATACCATCATGATACGAGCGGTTTTTACCTCATATTGACTCTTCACCTTTGTTTCTGTCCTGATGGGGTTTTTCGAGGGACCGGTGATATCCTTAATACCCCTGAATAAAAAGTATTGAGAGCATCATTTCACCCGTTGGGCCCCCGGCGGGTGGACATCTGCACCCGGGAGAACACCATGAGCGACAGCAGCCAGATCAGTTTTGACGAGGCAAAACTCAGTAAATATCGCGACCTCTCTGAGACCGGAACCGATTTCTATCCGGCCCATTTTGAGAGAACAAGCACTCTTGCCGAGATCAGGGAGCATTTCTCAGAGATCGGCCACGATCCCTCGGATGAGGAGGTCACCACCGCCGGCAGGATCTATGTGATCCGCAGGCACGGCAAGACGATATTCATCGATATCGGTGATGAATCGGCAAGGATGCAATTGTATATCCGCAAAAATGATATCGGCGATGAACCGTTTGAGTTCATTAAAAAATATCTCGACGCCGGGGACATCATCGGGGTGACGGGCAGGGTGTTCAGGACGAAAATGGGTGAGATCACCGTCTGGGTCAGCACCTATTCCCTGCTTGCAAAGTCGGTCTGTGCCATGCCTGAGAAGTTCCATGGTCTGAAGAACACCGAGACCAGGTACAGGCAGCGTTACCTCGACCTGATCATGAACGAGGAGGCGCGGGAGACCTTCCGCCTGCGCAGTCGCACCATTGCAGAACTGCGGAACTTCCTGAATGAAAAGGACTTCCTCGAATTCGAGACCCCGACCCTCCAGCCGGTTTATGGCGGGGCCAATGCGCGTCCCTTCACCACCTATCACAACTATCTGGAGCAGCAGCTCTTCCTCCGCATCGCACCCGAACTCTACCTCAAGAGGCTTGTTGTCGGTGGTTTTGAGAAGGTCTATGAGATCTCCAAGAACTTCAGGAACGAGGATATCGACACCCACCACAACCCCGAATTCTCCATGGTGGAGATCTATGCCGCCTACCATGACTACAACGACATGATGGACCTCACCGAGGAGATCATCTCGCATCTCGCCGAATCTGCCCTGGGGAAGACGACGGTCACCTTTGAAGGGACCGAGATCTCCTTTGAGAGGCCCTGGCGGCGCCTTTCGATGGAGGACGCCGTGCGGGAGTATGCCGGCATTTCGGTGATGGACACGCCGGTCGAAGAACTCCGCCGTATTGCCGAAAGCGAACGTATGGAGAAATATGAGGGGGCGGAGACAAAGGGCGACTTCCTCGTGCTCTTCTTCGAGCATTACTGCGAGGATAAACTGATTCAGCCGACCTTCATCCATGATTTCCCGGTGGAAAATTCCCCGCTTGCGAAGCGCCATCGCTCAAAGCCAGGTTTCACCGAGCGGTTCGAGCTCTTCGTCTTTGGTATGGAGCTGGCAAATGGGTTCTCTGAGCTGAACGATCCGATCGACCAGAAGGAGCGCTTTGAGGAACAGGATAAAAAGCGCCGTCTCGGGGATCTCGAGGCGCAGATGATCGATTATGACTTCATCAATGCCATCGGCTACGGCATGCCGCCGACCGGCGGTGTCGGTATCGGCATCGACCGTCTGATCATGCTCATCACCGGCAACAATTCGATCAAGGAAGTGATCCTCTTCCCCTCGATGCGGAGCATCTCCTTGGTTGAGGAAGAGAAGACCGAAGAATAATCTGCTGTGCTACACGGCACATGCGCGAACCCCTGTGTTCGGGATACAGCCTGATCAGGGGGTTCGGACCTTTTTTTTCAGTTTATGGTGGCAGCGTTGAGGTGCACTTCCCGGATCTCTTCGGGCCACAAGACATAATTGATCGCTATTCCAGTTCAGTGATAACGGTCCGGGCAGACGCTCTGCAGGGGATGTCCGTTCACGCCGGAGTGATGGTATGGAGTGGTATAGCAGCCTTGATCTCTCAATCCTGATCATTGATTCAGACCTCCACACAGAAAGTGCGGGCGGTCTTGCACTGCGCGAGATCATCAAGCACCTCAAAGACCTTGATTTCAGGGTGATGGAGGCCCTGACGGTCGAAGATGGTCTTTCGATCTATCGTTCCACCTATCCCGAGATTGCCGGTGTGCTGCTCGATTGGGACCTCCAGCCCCCCTCGACGGCGTCTCCAGGCCCTGTTGAGATGGTCCGGACAATCCGCAGGAGAAATCGTGACCTCCCGATCTTCCTGTTCACCAGAAAACCGTCGATCAGTGAGATTCCCCTTGAAGTGATCCGTTCAATAGACGGTTATTTCTGGAAACTGGACAACACCCCCCGTTTCATTGCAGGGCGCATCGAGGATGTCACCGGTGATTATCTCGACCGTCTTCTCCCCTCGTTTTTCGGAGAACTGGTCAGGTACACGCAGGAATACAACTACGCCTGGCACACGCCGGGCCATACCGGCGGGGCCGCATTCCTCAAATCGCCGGTGGGGAAACTCTTCTTCCAGTTCTATGGAGAAAACACCCTCCGGTCGGATCTCTCGGTCTCGGTGCCCGAACTCGGTTCCCTCCTTGAGCACACCGGTGTCGTCGGCGAGGCCGAGGCGAATGCCGCCAGGATCTTCGGAGCGGATCGCACGTATTTTGTCACCAACGGAACCTCCACATCAAACAAGATCGTCTTCTCGTCCTGTGTCCGTCCGGGCGACATTGTGCTGGTGGACAGGAATTGCCATAAATCGGTGATGCATGCGATCATCCTGACGCAGGCCGTACCGGTGTACCTGACGCCGACACGCAACAGTTATGGAATCATCGGCCCGATCCGTTCATCTGAGTTCGATCCGGAGAACCTCCGACAGAAATGTGCCTCCCATCCTCTTGTTGGCGATGCCGGACGCCTGCCGCGCCTTGCAGTCGTCACGAACTCCACCTATGACGGTCTCTGCTATGACACCGGGGTGATCGGTCACTGCCTCTCCGGTCTGACCGACTGCCTGCACTTTGATGAGGCCTGGTACGGCTATGCCCGGTTTCATCCCCTGTATGAGGGGCGGTATGCGATGGCGGAAGGGGAGAAGGGTCCGGGTTACCCGGCGGTCTTTGCCACGCAGTCCACGCACAAGGTGCTTGCGGCCTTCTCACAGGGTTCGATGATCCATATCGGCGACGCCCACTCGCCGGAAGAGCGGCGGATCGATCCCGGTGTCTTCAATGAGGCGTTCATGATGCACACCTCGACCTCGCCGCAGTACAGCATCGTCGCCTCCCTCGATGTCGCTGCAAAGATGATGGAAGGAGACTCGGGGACGGTTCTGATCGCCGACACCATCGAGGAGGCGGTGATCTTCAGGCAGAAGATGGTGCAGCTCTCCCGGCAGGTGGCAGAGGACGAGGTGGAGGCGGAGCGGCGGTGGTGGTTCTCCCTCTGGCAGCCCGGTCACGGCGAGCTCCATGGTTCCGATGAGATCCTCTCCCTGAAACCCCGGATGCTCGATGGTGATAACGGTGCTCTTCTGGCTCAGCGGGAATTCTGGACCCTGCGTTCCGGCGAGCGCTGGCATGGTTTTTCAGGTATTGATGATGGCTACTGCATGCTCGACCCTGCCAAGGTGACCATCCTCACGCCCGGGATCGATGTCGACGGCGGTATGGAGAAATTCGGGATACCCGCCGTGATCGTCGCACGGTTTCTTCAGGAGCGGGGTATTGTGGTGGAAAAAATCGGATTTTACTCCTTCCTTGTTCTCTTCACAATGGGAATATCGAAGGGAAAGTCCGGGACACTGATTGCACAACTCTTTGAGTTCAAGGACGCCTATGATGACAATGCACCGCTTGATTCGGTGTTCCCCGGTCTGGATCGAGCATATCCACACAGGTATGCAGGGATGGGGCTTGCAGATCTCTGCAATGAGATGCATGCCTATCTCTGTGAACAGAGGATCTCATCCCTCCTGAAAAATGTCATTGCGCGGATTCCTGAACCCTCGATGACACCTGCGGAGGCATACCGGCGTATGATCGCCGGAGAGGCTGAAAAAGTGCCTGTCGGAGAGGTTGCAGGGCGAACGGCGGCGGTGATGGTGGTCCCCTATCCGCCGGGCATCCCGATCTGGATGCCCGGTGAGGGACTCGGTCCGAAAGATGGCGAGATCATCACATTTTTGAAGGTATATGAGGACTTTGATGCTACGTTTCCAGGATTTGAGACAGAGATTCATGGTGTGGTCCGTGATGAGGGGGACAATCGGCAGGTGTATTCGGTGCTCTGCCTGAGGTGATGGGATGAAGATTGTTGCAGCACTCGGTGGAAACGCGATCATTCGTTATCGGGAGGAGGGTACGGCGGAGGAACAACTTGGCCATATCGACACCGCCGTCGCTCCGCTGGCCCGGATGGCGGCGGCGGGTCATCGTATCCTGATCACCCACGGCAACGGCCCACAGGTCGGGGATATCCTGCTCCAGAACGAGTGCGCCAGAGAAGCGGTTCCGAGGATGCCTCTTGATGTCTGCGGGGCTGAATCGCAGGGGATGATCGGCTACATGATCCAGCAGCGTATGGAGGAGCGTCTCTCGATGCGGTCTGTCAGGACGCCGGTCGTAACCCTGCTCACCCGGACCCTCGTCGATCCCGACGATCCCGCCTTTCATGATCCGACGAAGGGGATCGGTCCCTATTATACCGATGCCGAGGCGCGCCGGATCATCGAGGACGAGGGCTGGCAGATGAGAAAAACAGAGGGCAGGGGGTGGCGACGGATCGTGCCGTCTCCTTCTCCGGTAACAATCCTGGAGATCGATGCCATCAGAACGCTCTTTGATGCGGGGGCCGTGGTGATCGCGGGCGGCGGTGGAGGGGTGCCGGTGATCTGGCGGGAGGGGCATCTTGCCGGTGTGGAGGCGGTGGTGGACAAGGATCGTGCCGCCGCATATATCGCCGAGGGGATCGGCGCCGATCTCCTGATGATGCTCACCGATGTTCCTGGCGTCTATACCGGTTTTGGCACCGCTGATCAGCTCCTGATCCGGTCGATGGATCTCAAAGGCGCCGGAGATCTTCTGGCCGCTGGTGAATGCGAAGAGGGATCGATGGCGCCGAAGGTGGCCGCGGCCGTCAGGTTTGTGGAGCGCACTGACACGTGTGCGGTGATCGCCCATCTCGACGACGCCGAATCGGCGCTTGCAGGTGAGTCGGGAACGCGCATCACCCCCGCCTGATCGGGCAGGTCATGCAATGGGCGCCGCCATACCCGCCGGTGGCGTTTTTCAGCCCGAGCGGTGTCATCTCCAGACCTTCGGCATAGACCTCGCGTTTATACGGGAAAAATTCCGCCTCCCCGCGAAGGCGACGGTAATCCCTCTCCGCCTGCGCACACAGGTGCCCCCAGGTCTCCGGCGCTGTATTCGCCCGTTGCCTGAGCCGTTCCAGCATGAGGGGGGCGATCTGTCCGGTATCCACGGCAACACACTCCCGGTCCCTGACGCAGAGAAAATTGGAGGCATAGCAGACCTGTTCGAGGGTCGTGATCGGCACGATCGAGAAGTCTTTTTCCGCAAAAAATTCCTTCAAGCTCTTTTTTTCACCGGTAAACCGATAACCGGCTCCTTCCCTGACATGGAGATCGACGGTGGCGGCATTGAGGAGCGCAGGGTTACCGACGACGATGCCGTCGCCGCAGATGTTGCAGTAGGTGTCGAGGTGCATATTCACCATATAATCCCTCCCTCCGATCAGGGGATGGACGGGTTCGTGCACGACGGCGACCTCATCGAAACCGATCCCCTCCTGCAACAGGCAGGAGATACCTGCAGAGGTGGTCCTGCCTCCGCACCCGATCATGGCAAACTCCCCTGCCGGTATGAAGTCCCCGCCTTCCAGGTGCCCCTCAGTGACCGACGCAACCGGCCCGGCACCGAGGGCGGTCAGTGCAAGTTTCGTGACGCGGGTTTCGTGTCGGCGTTCTGTCGTCGCCATTCTGCCGGATACCATGCCGAGATCGGTGCATATCTGCTGGTCACGCATGAAGTAGAGGTTGTGCATCGTTCCGTGGAGAGCGGTATCCTGCCCTTCCGGGCGGGATCCGAGGATTGCGGCCAGAAGAAGATGATGGGGGTCCCGTTCCTGGACCGGGGGACGTGTATCCTCCAGCAGGTGAGAGGTACAGCCGAGGAGTCCCTCTCTGACACCGGGCACTGCCGTTGCCCCGTCCAGGATTGATGTGCAGAGGCGACGGATCCTGACCCCGAAGTCCTCCTGAAGGATCTCACAGAGTCTGCGGTGTTCCCGCTGCGCCGCATCGAGATTGAAGAACCGTTCGTAGAGGTGATGGTCCGGGTTCAGGAGGGCGAAAAAGACCTCTGGTCCCGGTTCATGCACCAGCACCTCCTGGAGGCGGTGCCACTCCGCTCCCGCTCCTGCACTCATGAACTGATGTTGATCCCTGTTCTGTCATCAATCTTGTGAGATCTGTTCCGGCAGACGTACCGATCCCTTCATGTAGGGGAAAATGCCAGAGTAAATAGATGGATCACCCGCTACGGGGAGAGATGGTGCGGTTTTATGGCGACTGATAAGGGGGGTGCATGGTTCACGGTCGCCGGACACGGGGCGCATATACGGGCGACGAGAGACTATCTCACCATTCGGCGGGGAGGACGGGAGGAGCAGATCAGGGTCAACACCCTTGATCACCTCATCGTCATCGGAGGACACACCCTGCACACCTCTGCTGTCATCTCCCTTTCACGTGCCGGGATACCGATCTCTTTTTTTGACGCGGACGGGAAGGCGGCAGGGAGGATTGCTCTCCGTGGTGACTGCTATCAGGAGCGCCTGAGGGAGGCGCAACGGCGCGCTTCAAAACACAACTATGCCCTTGTCTTTGCGAAAGCCGGTGTTGATTCCCGGATTCTTGCGATAGAGCGATACGGCCATTCTCATGGATGGAGCCTGCTGTACGAGGGCGAACTCGATCTTCTTCAGAGTTCACGTGAGGAAATTCAGTATCTTGTCCGGATGGAGGAGATCAGACGTCTCCATAAATATCTGAGGGATATGTACTATGAGATCATGGCCCGGACGCTTCCGCCTGAACTGGGGTTCAGGAGGAGAACAGAGCGCCCTCACCGTGATCCCGTCAATGCAATGCTTTCATTTGGGTATGCCGTGCTGTTCGGTGTCGCCGGAACGATGGTTGCCGCTGCGGGGCTTGACCCCTGTGCCGGTGTGCTGCATGATGGGGACGACGGACTGATCCGGGACATTATCGATGGTTTCCAGCCGGTGATGGTGGATGAGACGGTGTTTTCAATGGCCAGAGAAGGGATTGCCGAAACGGCATATGAGATCGGAGAGCGGCGCTGCTATCTCTCTGATGATCTGATTGGAGAATTGCTGCCGCGGCTGCACCGTTCGATCCGTGAGGAGGCGGTGGCGGCGGTTGTGCGGGATTACTGCGACGCACTGCTGAAAGGGAATGTATTCTCCCCGGTTTATTGAATTGTGTTTCTGAGGACAAAAAAGCCATCCTGATGGAGGAGAGGAATTTCTTTGACTTCAATATCCCTGATCACGGCCCGGGGGCAGCCATAAAGCATCCCAATAAATTTTTCAAGAACCGCCATATCGCCGGTGGCGAGGATCTCCACGGCGCCGTCATCGAGGTTCCTGACCGAACCTCCAAGTCTAAGGTTGACGGCGATCTTCCTGGTACACGCCCGAAATCCAACATGCTGAACACGACCCGAGATCCTGATCCGGATCGAATTCACATTCTTTCCTCCTGGATGATCCGCATGGCGACATCGAGTTCATTGAACACCTCGTCCCTGAGATCGTCCTGTCTGATATTGGTGGCGGCGTTCACCGCCATGCCGATGATGTCCCTGCTCTTTTTCCTCTCTCCTGCCTCATGGAGGGAGAGCGCAAGGTCGCAGAGGACATATACACGTCTGGACAGCGGGCGAATGATGCTCGCTTCGTCAAGGCCGAAGAGGAGAATGGCATCTGCAGCACGCTCCCGTTCGGCTTCATGAAGCAGAAGGAACAGTTCAAAACAGTATCTGGCTCTCTGAGCGCGGTCGGATAGGCTTTCGATGAGGTACTCGATCGAAGAGAGATCCGGGTGATTGGGAGTTGCAGCGAGCATCTCCTGGGTCGCCTCCATCAGACGTTTATAGGCGGGATCGGTGATCCCCTTCTCATCCTTTAACCCGAGCTGCTGGAAGATCCGGTGCCTGATGATCTCTTCTTCAATTGTCTCGATGACCCGAATCCCTTCGTTCCGATAATCTTCGTTGTGTTCGGCCGTCGAGAGCATGAGATACATCTGGCAGATCCCTTTTCTCACCATGGCGGCGACAAGAGGGATCATGATCTCGTCTGTCAGGTTGGTCGCCTCTCTGAGCAGACGCTCCGCATCGCCGTTTTCACCATATTTCTGGGCGATCGGGACCACGGAAAGTAGCATTGACGCACGGTCATAGGCAAGAGGAATTTCGTCGATTCCGGCATAGATGCTCTCCATCACATCCTGTGTCTGCCCTCCCTGGATCACAATCCCGAAGGCCGCCACAAGCGAGTTCACGAAATCCACCGGTTCCTCAATTGCATTGATCAGCCTGATCGCAATGGCCGTATTGGTTTCATCCGCTCTCAGGGCATGGAGACTCACAAGGGAGAACACGAGATGTTTCCTGACAATCCCGCCCATTTCCGGATCGATTTCTGGAAGAAGGGTGAAGGCCTCCTCAAAAGACTCGTAGCCTGCATCGATGTCGATCCTGGCGATCAGTCCCGCACTATCTGAGAGGATCAGTGCCCGTTCATGGGGGATCCCCATATCCGCCGTCCCCCTCCTGACATCGCCCAGTATCTCGGCGGCGCGTTCGGTGTCATGCAACCTCAGATAACCTTCTGCGAGGGTGCACATTCCTGAAAATCGTGTGTAGAGGTTTCCGATCCGCATGAGCAGGGATCTGGTCAGCTCCATCACCTCGGGCAGACCCTTCGCATGCTCCAGACGCTGGAGGAGGAAGGCCATCATCTCATAGGGATCGGTTGAGGCAACATCATCGATATAGGGTTCGAACTCGGTTGCCACCCTCGTGATCATGGCATCCCGCTCAACCGCGCTCTTGATCTCAAGAACGAACATCACGAGCGGTATGGAATAATAGGGGTTTTTTGTCTGATGCACATATTCGGTGATGATATCGATGCCGCGTGCAATCCGGATCGAATACCGGCGTTCGGTAACCGTAACCCGCAGGATGTCGGTCGCCCGCCTGAACACTGAAATCCGCGTCTCAAGGAGGTCCCTGTTCTCGGCGCTGATGGCCTCTCTCATCATCAGACAACCGACCCGAATATACCCCTCGATGATCTGTTCATACAGCTGCTGCCTCAGTGAGGGATCATCGATCTCACCGGCGATATCATAGGCGTTTTCCAGCGCATGCGGTGCCTTCTTATCGATCCCGTATTTTACCATCCCGAGGACGATATTTCCGGTGGTGTAGAGGCCGTACTCCTTTTCGAGCAGGGGGTCTGTCCAGCTGCGCATCCGTTTCAGAAGGGTGAGATCGCCCTGATTGACGGCCAGATCGGCGGCGCGGTCGATCACGCTGCAGAGCGCCTCTGAACGGGTCTTCTGTCCCCTGATCTCACAGGTCAGTCCGACTGCCCGCTGGAGATAGTCCCTGTTTCGATGGCTGACGCCGAAATCCGCAATATTGGTAACGATTCTGGAGACGGCTATCCCGGATATGCCGGTGTTTGAGATCTGACGGGCAATTTCTACGAGATAGGACGGATCGAGTGTTTCAATAAACCGGCGTTCGATCAGCAGGTCTATCGCCATCAGGAGTTGTTCATCCCGGTGTCGGTGCATTCCGGCAAGGGCGACAAGGGAGGAGATATGATGAATGATCTCGCCCAGACTCGTATGTTTGCAGATATCTGCAATGCTCCTCTGGATCAGATTCTCCCTGGTCTCTGTATCCATCCGCGCGAACACCTGATCCCGTATCTGGTCGACGCGGTCCCTGAGGACACCTGCACTGACTAGCATCACCGAGGTGTCCCAGAACTGGGTGCCTGTCTGGATGAGCTCCGTGAATGAAGTGATTCTGGTATAGATGTCGACGGCATGGGTGAAGGCGCCCCGCTGGAGCATGGTGTGGACGAGCTGCAGATAGATTGCATAGGCCCGCGGTCCGGTGACGGCTTCTTCGACGATCGGGACGAT
The DNA here is from genome assembly GCF_004297185.1 of Methanofollis fontis. Lineage (NCBI taxonomy): Archaea > Methanobacteriati > Methanobacteriota > Methanomicrobia > Methanomicrobiales > Methanomicrobiaceae > Methanofollis > Methanofollis fontis. The sequence goes on along the minus strand of NZ_PGCL01000003.1, from coordinate 454,542 downwards.
GTCAAGCAGAAACTTTGCCTCTCCTGTCCGTTCGACGACCGAGATTCCCGCACGGATGATCTCTCTGATCTGGACTTCATCGGATGGAGAGAGCTGAGTATTGAACCTGAGTGCCGATTCAAGATAATATGGGTCTCCGAAGTGTTCCGCTGCCTTTAACAATTCGGTGATGGTGGCCTGGAGGGTGAAGGGATACTCTTTCAGCACCTCTTCCAGGTGTGATATGACGGCGCCCTTGTCATGGGCGCGTCTGATCTTCTCACCGATAAGTGCGGCGGTGATCTCTGAGATCTGCTCCTCCTCCAGCCCCTCCATCCGGGCAAGCACTGCCGGAATATCTGATATCGAGGAGCCAAGGGGTGATTTCCATACCTGACCGATAATCGAATCGATGCTGTTTGTCCGGCGGATCTTCTGTTTGATCCCTGCGGCATCCCTGAGTGCATCGATGATCAGATTAAATTCCCTCTTTGCAATCCCGATCCGCCCGATGGCCTTCGTGACCTCGCTCTGGAGAAGGGAACGTTTGGATATATCTCCTATCCCTTCGATCAGACCGAGCGCCTCCTTCAGGAGAGTGGTGTCGCGGATGGTGATGCTCCAGACAATATGCAGGGGAACAATGTCCATCAGAATCGCCGAGCGGTATTTTCTGAAACTGATCTGATGGAATGTTTTCATGCCCGCCTCAATCAGGTCGGCATCTGCGTGATCCACGCCGGATTCGATGAGGTTTTTTGTGACTTCAGAGAGGATCTGGGACTGTGAACTTTTCCGGTCAAGAGATTCGGCAAGATCGTAAACGGCGTTCAGCCATGCGGGCTCTTTGGTATCGATAAAATGATGGGTTGCCCTGTGGATATAATCATAAATCTCATTTTTGGGAAGAATGACTGGAAGTCTGGCCAGTTCCGGGTGGTTTTCACGAAAGGCGGTTTCGAGAATGGTGGCATGGATTGTCTCCAGCAATTCCTTCTTCTCTTTTCTGCGGGGAATCTGCGAGATGTCACTCAGAAGAACTTCAATCTCGTCTTCGTTTCCTCGTGCCACGACCGAATGTATCCGGTTTACGATCTCAACTTCATTATTGGGCAAGGTTCTTCCTACCAAAATATAATCCAACAATAGTTAAAAAAGTTTCCCTCTGGTGACTTTTGATATTATATTCCCAATAACAAATTGAAGAATATTACATGTATTGAACCGGTCTGATATGGTGAAAAAGAGATCCGGGAGTGATGGCGGTGTGCATTATAAAATGTTTTAAATATTGGGTGTATTTATTGGTGGCCGGCCTGCGGTTCGAGAAGATCCGGGGCTGCAGCATGAATGCTCTCCATTATCTCCTCGAAAAATTCCTGACAGGTGGAGTCGTCGGTTGCCTCCACGATTATGCGCATCATGGGTTCGGTGCCCGAGGGGCGGACAAGTGCCCATGCTCCCTCCCGGTTGATCCGGATCCCGTCCCGGCAGTCGATCCGCTCCGTTGAATGCCGTTCTTTCAGGGTGGCGATGACCTCCTCGGCATGGGCGGTTTTTACCTTCTCTTTGATAATCCGGTAGGAGGGCATTGCATCGACGAGAGTCGAGAGTTTCTCTCCCCGGGCGTGCAGGACGGCGACCATCATGGCAGCGGTCATCCCCCCGTCGCGGCAGAACTGGTGTTCGGGAAAAATCAGCCCTCCATTCCCTTCACCGCCAAAAGCGACTTTCTCACCTGCGGCGATGAGTTCTCGCATTTTTCTGGCGACATATATGCTGCCGACCGGGGTGAATTCGACCCGACAGTCATTCTTTCCGGCGACGGTCTCTGCAATCATGGAGGTCGATACCGGAGTAACCACAATTCCCGTCCGTCCGCTGCAGATGTGTCCTTCTATCAGGCCGAACTCCATGTTCTCCTCGATATATCGTCCCTGATCATCGACAAACACGGCCCGATCAGCATCACCGTCGTGGGCGACACCGAAGGCGGCGCCTGTCGCCCTGACCATCTCTGCGAGGGGGGCAAGCCCTTCCGGACTTGGTTCAGGGAGTCGGCCCGGGAACCGCCCGTCCATGCGGGCATTGATGGTATGGACCCGGCAGCCGAGGCGGGTGAGGATCTGCGGGGTGGTCTCTGCCGCCGGTCCGGAACCGGGGTCAACGACGACGGTCATGCCGTCGCCCGCACCTGCGGGAAAATGGTTGACGATGGCATCGACATAGGTGGTGCGCAGGTTTTTGTCCTCGGTCTTCTGCCCGACCCGTTCCCATGCGACCTCTTTGAAGTCGCCTGAAAAGATGAGGTCTTCAAGTTTCAGGGTTTCCTGATCGCCCATCTCGGTCCCGTCTGGTTCGATGATCTTGACGCCGTTGTACTCCGGGGGGTTGTGGGAAGCGGTGATCATGGCCCCGGCATCAAAGTGGTCCCTGACGATGTACTGGAGTGCAGGGGTGGGCAGGACGCCGCAGTCGACAACATCACATCCGGTTGCCATCAGCCCTGCAGAGATGGCGGATGACAGCGCCTCTCCTGATGTCCGTGTGTCCCGCCCGACGGCGATCCGTCCGCCCCGCATGCTGCCGAGCGCCTTGCCGATCCGCATCACCAGGTCGGCGGTCATATCTGATCCAACGATGCCCCGTACTCCGTTCGTTCCGAACAATCTCTTTTGAACTCTTGTTTCGCTCATGCACTCTCCTCACGGTTTATTGTGTGCCTCACTCTTGAGGCGGTCGATGGCGCGGCTCATTGCGGCGAAGGCCTCCTGCCGGTGTTCGGCGATCAGTGCAAAGTAGGTGATGTCCTCTCCTGCACAGAGTCTTCCTTTCTGGTGGTGGAATCTGGCGCCGATGACGCCGGGCGTGTTTCTGGCCTCTTCTTCGAGGCTTTCGATGATGGGATCGATGGAGGGGGCGAAATCCAGGTATTCGGTCCGCTGGTCTCCGGTGATCTCCCGCACGAGACCGTTGAAGGTGAGGATGCAGCCTGCCCGTTCGGTGGATATGGTCCGCCTGAGTTCTCTGACCACTCCCTGCATCGTGTAGTAGTCTTCAAACAGGGCGAGAGAAGAGATGACGTCTGCAGTCGACGGATTTCTCAGGACCGCCCCCTCTGTTTCCAGGTCGCCGATCACAATTCTCGGGAAGGGGATGGTTTTGAAGCCTTCGATGATACAGACCTCGACTCCGGCATCGCATATCTCGGTGAGGGCAGTCTTCAGGTCGGCGGTGTCCAGAATTGCGACCGATTTGATATCGTCGATGCCGACCGATCGATCGGCGCCTGCCGCCATGTAGCGGGAGGTGTCCTTTCCCTCATTGACCGCAAAGCGATCATGTCCGAGGTGCTTTATGACTGCGATACTTCCCTGCTCCCTGAGAATGGGGATCAGGGCTTCGATAAATGTGGTCTTACCACTGTTTGATCTGCCGACAACCTGAATTATCTTCATGTATCCTCACCATGGTGCGCATTTTTCATCCTTTCATTGAGCAGTTCTGCCGATGAACGGGAGACTTTTTTCATTACCTCTGAAACCCGGTCTTCGAGTTCGATTTCCTCATCGATCCCCAGGTTGGTCCCCTCGATCTCCATGAGGAAACGGGCGACCTCGCTTGCTTCGAACAGGATATCGTCAAGCTCCTCGGTTGTAAAAAAGCCGCAGAGGGCCCCGTAAAAAAACGTGGCTCCGGCCATTTTCACCTTATTTTTAAAGGCGTTTCTTGCCTGATTGACCGCCTGCGGGGTGTAGGGCTCGGTCATGAATGGGACGAGTTCGGGGAGGTGTGCGCCGATGAATGTCATCTCCGCTCCGCTCGTCGTCTGGAAATCAGCACAGAGGCGGGCGATTGCCCACTCTCGTGCAGTGATGTAGGTGTGTTTCCTGAGAAACTGGTTTACTCGATGGTAGGTCGAACCTTCAACCTTTCTGAATTTCCGGTATTTCTTGATCTCTTCAGCACGGTCTGCTGATTCCTTCATCTGATGATCTCTCCTGCCTTCGATCTCCCTGCCCTGATCGGTCTTCTTTGTATATCGCATGATATGGTTTATATTTGTGGTGTTTTCGTCCTGAAAAATCGGTTATAATCTCCTGTTTCTTTTTCTATCCGGTGCAATGGCGCCTGATAGGAAAATTCGGCGGAGTTGTCCGGGTGGTGGTTGAACTCTTCTGCATCTGAGGGGGCGAGACCCTCTTTTGAGCCTTTCCGGATCGGCAGGGGGTCTTATCCGAAAGCTCCTCTCTAAATTGTCCTGCCCGCCGGGCCCTTCATGCTCCTCTGTCTTCGGCACGCCATTCCGGCACCCGCTGTAAGGGCGATCCGGTCCTCATGCGCCTGATCGCCGGGATACCTTCCGCGTAATATTTGGAGAGAAGAACCGGGGGGGGAGTTGTGCTGTGGCGTCTCCCCTCTTTGGGGTGCGCCGATCGCTGTGCAGGATCGGTTGTGGCGAGGGGTGCATCGTCCATGATCGTGGATCTGAATTATCTGGCCATCATCAGATTCCCGGCAGATGAATGGTTGGGCCTCCAACGCGCCTGGGAGCGTTCAGTCGTCGCCACACATGCGGGGGATGCAAGTGATCCGCTGATCGTATGGTGGGTCCCAGCGTCACGGCAGGTTCGGTTATCGCTGGCTTTGTGGTCTGCTTCCCTTTGTGATCAACGCAAAGGGCGGTCAGCGACGATTGTGATCCGGCGTGGGTCATCATCATTTTCTGTCTGGTGCTGTTCCATACGTGGTGGACGGCGGGGCGTGGTCGTCGACTTTTTTCTGTGGTGTGTGGGTGCGTGGCGGGTGGTGAGAGCCGGTTCTGGGGGCGCCGCTTACATATAGCATCATATGGTTTATGGGTGGAGGATGTGAGGGGTCTTTGCTGATCCTGAAATGAAAATGGGGGGAACAGGTATTCTTCTCCGGGCAGGAGGCTTTCAAAAAGGCCCGGTTTATGGGGCGTTATTTAAAAAACAAGAATGAAACTCTCATTCAATCATTTTCGTCCAGGGGGGTGGCCGGGTCTCGCTTCTAAATCGGATCGCCGTTGAAACCGCGGTTATTTCCTGGCAATTTACATCGGTGCCCGCAATGGGATTCTATTTGTCTTCGGCAGTAAAAATTGACACATTTTCTCCCCTCCCCTGAATTTTTCTGGTATGGGTGATTGTGGGGTGTATTCGACGGCAAAATGTATTCTCCATTGCGGCGGCTGCCGGGAATTCTCCGGGCTTTTCCCCCTGGAACTCTAAAAATTCCTCAGTGTCCGGTTTTGGCCTTCCCCCATTCGATCATCCTGATTGAATTTTGGGGGGTCGGTGTTTTGAAACATTTCAACCGTGCCTGAATGCTCTGAATTCCACTCCGGCCGAGTTTATGCTGTCAAAGGCGTTCTGATAAATGGTTGTCCGGGTTGATATTTTCGAAATGTCTCGCAACGGATATGCACATATTTATGAAATCTCTAGCTTTGTGCTCTCGTTTGCATGAGTTGATGATGGAGCAGCATAATGCGACGTTGTTCTTGGTGTAGCCTTCGTCTGGGTTAATTCGGTCCACGGACAGGCAACGGGGATCCCTGGGATCTGTGCTCATTTCAACTCCGGAATAGAAACATTTTCCTCTCTGCTTCTCCCAGATTTCTTTTAAGTCTCCAACTCCCAATTCGAGCACATTCGCATTCTTTTTTATCAGGGATGGTTGCTGTATGTGTTGGTTCATTGTCTTGAGGCGAACGTTCAGAAGTCCGTCGAGATCTAGATTATTATAATATTTTTTTGCTCGATCTCGTTCGTAATCGAATATTTCGGGATTCTTTAACTTCTTATATCTGTGGGCAATGGAGGAGTATGATCTCTCCATCAAACGTGCCGCGATATACATGTCCTGGTGTTGATCCATTAATTGGGTGAGGGTCATGTCTTCCTCTGGCGTCCATCTCCCTCTCTTTTTTCCCTTAATATTGTAATCTCTGCTCATTTAATCATCGAATGGTGTTTGCCAATCAAATAAGTTGTGTTTTCAATTGCTCTTTATTGGGGTTCTCATTCGCCCGGGCTTGATGAAATATATTGCAGGTGTTGTGGGGGCGAATGAGTGGCTGTTGGGTGGGGGTGCCGGAGTCCGGGGCATCTGGCGTCTGGGTGGTGAAAACTCTGAATCTGCGAATGTTTGTGGAAAAACATTGTATTCTCTCTTTTTGAGGGCACTATTTTGGTATTAATTGTGGATGTCAATGGTTTGGGATTGTGGGTCGGAAATCTGGCTCTTGTATCTCATTGAAAAACGATAAATTGGGACTATTTTGGTGTCCATTTCTTTGTTGGTGTCTGGGTGGGGTGGCGGTTCCTATTGGTTTTTTGGAATTAAATTCGGGCCTATTTTACATCCTCTTATTGTTTTGATCCTGGCGTCCTGTTTTCTCTCTCTTTTCAGGTCGGCAATCCTGGATCTTTTTGGGGTTGTCGCCAAATGTATATTCTGCGACAAAGTTATATGTGGGCAAAACAGACAAAATAATGGATGGATAGTGGATTTTTTCCAGAATGGCTTGATCGATATGTGGGATACTTAAGGATGAGGAATTATTCGCCTCGGACGGTCCGAAGTTATGAGCAGACGGTACGGCATTTTGCCCGTTATGTCTTCCTCCGGCAGCATGCGGGTGGTGACCGGCGATCCTTCGGGCCGGATGAGGTGGACGGGGCGAGGTGCGATGTGTGTGTTGCTGTTTCAACCGCGATTGTTACTGATTATTTCTCTTCTCTTGCAGAACAGTATGAATATAAGCCGAAAACTCTCCATCGAATGATTTCGACGCTTGCGTCATTTTATTCGTATCTCTATGCTCAGGGCGGCGTGTCGGTGAACCCGATGCTTGGTGTTGAAAGGCCCAGGATAAAAAATCAGGACTTAAAATACCTGAAGCACAGTCAGGTGGTGCGTTTGATCAATTCTATTGACGATCCTGCCGATCGGTTAATTGTTCGGTTGATATATGCGACTGGCGTTCGGGTTTCTGAACTGTGCAATATGAATATTGAGGATATTGACTTCGAGGAGCATACGATACGGGTAACCGGGAAAGGGGACAAAATCCGTGTTGTTTTTGTGGATGAGGCGACTCTTTCGGAAATTGATCGTCATATTGGGCATCGGATCATGGGGCCGCTCTTTGTGGGTCAGCAGGGGCACCACATTTCTCCCCGGACGATCCAGAGGATCTTCCGAAAATATGCCCCTCCCGGCATCACTCCTCACAAGATCCGCCACAGTTATGCCTCCGAACTCTACCGGCGCTCCAAAAATCTCAGGGTGGTGCAGGAGAACCTGGGGCACTCGTCCATCAAGACGACCGAAGTCTACCTGCATACCGATCTCGATGAACGCCGTGCCGTGTACCGGGAATTTTTCCCGCTCTCCAATGGCAACTCCGGGCCATAAACCGTATGATGCTATATGTCCGGGGGTCCCCGGTGGATCAGGGAGGGGGGAACTTCGGGCGTGGATATCATGCTGCGGGAGGGGAAGAGATCAGGGGGCAGTGCCCTCCCTCCTTCAGGTTGTGACGATATCTTGATATGGGGAGAACAGAACCCGGTGTATGGGGGACGATCATGAAACGGGTTGCTGTTCTGATTGACGGGATGTTTGAGGATTCGGAGTACACTGTGCCGGTGCGTGCCATCCGGTCCGCTGGCCATGAGGTTGTCAATCTCGGGCTGAAGGCAGGGAGTATGGTGAAGGGGAAGACCGATGCCAGTTCTGTTCGTATCGATGTATCAGTCAGGGATTCTTCAATCGATGATTATGATGCCCTCCTGATCCCGGGGGGCTACTCGCCGGATCGGCTGCGTGCTTTTCCTGAACCGGTCCGGTTCGTGCGAGATTTTGTCAGGAAGGGGAAACCCGTCTTTGTCATCTGTCATGGCCCGCAACTCCTGATCTCGGCACGGGTGCTGGACGGAAGACGGGTGACCGGGTGGCGTTCGATCGAGATCGATATCAGGAACGCAGGCGCCGATTTTCTGGATCAGGAGGTGGTTGTGGATGGAAATCTTGTATCGAGCCGGAGCCCGGACGACCTTCCGGCGTTTGTCCGGACCGTGCTGGATGTACTCGGGTAGGGGGTGTTATACCCCCTGCCGAATCTCCACAAGCACCGTTGGGGCCTCTTTATCCGCCACCCGGGGGGTGCGGTGGTGATGGGGTGGTGGTGTTTCTATTCCAGATGATCCCCGGTGCAATGCTCATGATCCTGGATGTCAGGGTGCCGGGGACCGGAGAACCGAGTACGCCGTCCCTCTCCATAAAGATCCAGTAGCCCTTCATCGGGTGGACCGGATCGGAAACCTCTGCCGGATCGCTCTCATTGTTGACAATGGTCAGTTCATAGAACTGTCCGGCCGCGTCATACCCGATCAGATATCTCCAGGCGTCCCGGACTGAAATGAGCGCCGTGCCGGCGGTCCGGTCGCTGCTCCCGGTGAAGCCGATGGCATTCCAGCCGCTGAGGAGGTGTTTTTCGGGAGGGGGCGAGACCGGATCATCGTCATAGATCAGGTCCACGACCGAAGAGGCGTTGGCATATATCCAGATGCCGTCGAGCGGTCTGAGTTCATTGTCCGCCGCCATGGGGATGAACCCCTCTCCCGGTTCATATAGCAGGATCTCGTTTCCTGCCATGTCGACATCAGTGAAGACCTCTGTTACGGTTGAAGAACCGGGCGCCAGTCGTTGCGGAACGGAGATAAAGTTCCACCCCTCGTACAGGTGGAGCGCCCCCACCGGTTCTGCCACCCTGATGTAATCCGGTTTTGTCATGGTGTCGCTCCCGGTCGCGGTGCTCACCGTGAGGCTGACCGTATAGGTGCCAGGGAGTCCGTAGGTGTGAACCGGGTTCTGCTCCTCTGAAGTGGCCCCGTCACCGAACTCCCATGCCCATGATTCCGGCATGCCGCTGCTGGTGTCATTGAACTCTACTGTCAGCGGTGCGGTCCCGACTGTGCGGTTCGCCCTGAAATCTGCAACAGGGATGAAACCGGGTCCGTCTTCGGGGGTGTAGAGATAGATGTCCGGGTTGCCGTTCCGGTGGTCCTCCCAGACGATACGCCCGCCGGAGATGGACGGGTCGGATTGCCATGCCGGATCATCGGTGATCCGGGTCTCTGCCCCGGAGGAGATATTGAAGAGATAGATCTCCTTGTCCCCGTTCCGCCGGTCTTCCCAGGTGATCAGGTCGCCATCGATGGCCGGCATCGCCTGTGATGAGTTATTGGTGCAGATCGGTGTTTCGTTCTCGGTGGTGAGGTCGTACATATAGATGTCGCTCTGTGTCACTTCGCGGTAATCGGTCCAGACCACGCGGTCGCCCCAGATCTTCGGGTGGTTTTGCTCGTCCGGGATGCTCAGTCTGACATATCTGCCGGTTGGAATATACCATGCATAGATGTCGCCGCCTGATTCATAGACCAACCATTCGTCATTGATGTCGGGATGGACGGTTCCATAATGATCAGAGACCTTCACGTCTTCTTTCAGCGTGAAATCGTAGGTGTATATTGTATAGGAACCGTGCCTGAGGTCCTGCCAGACAATCTGCCCCTCATTGACGGCTGGATGCCGCTGTGCATGCCGTTCGGTACAGATTTCCATCTCCTGCCCGGTACTGAGGTCATAGAGATAGATATCGTGGTTTCCGTTGCGCTCGTCGTCCCAGACGATCCAGTTTTCGGAGATCACGGGGTCCCACTGGTCGGCAGGATCGGTGCAGATCGGGCGCTCTTCTCCGGATGTGAGGTTGTAGAGGTAGATATCATAATTGCCGTTCCGGTAGTCCATCCAGACGATCAACTCCCCGTCGATGTCCGGCAATACCTGCGATGAGTTATTGGTGCAGATCGGAATCTCTCGAGCTGCGGCGGGCACCATGCCGCAGGCGGCGATCACCATGGCCAGAATGACGACCATGGATCTGATGGGGATCATTCTGTTCCTTTTCTCCATTGAGGACTCACCTCTTTTATTCCGTCCTGGAAGTGGATCGCTCCGATTGTGTGATACTGTACTCGCTTGTTTCTGCACATGCATGGTTTTGGTGCGGATGCGTGGCCTTTTGGTGGTTTATGGTGGCACTGTCCCTTCCATGGTGGGGGGTGAGGTCATTGACAATTTAAATAATTTGTGCGTGGGGGTGCCACAAGAAGGGGTCCTGTGATGTGATTTTTATCGCGTATGTGCGTCGTATTTGTTGGTTTGGTGATGGGGGGATTGTTGTGATCGTCGTGGATTTTTTGACATCGGTGTGCACCTGGATCTCTGGAACGCCTGTCCGGTGTTCTACATAAAACCCCATTCTGTCTCTCTATTCAGGGTGGGATGCCACACGCCCAGAGTTCTGCCCTCATCGCTTCCAGAAGTCTGGGTTCTTCCCCCATGAATTCGGCTGCCGAGAGGATGCGGCATGCTGTTGCTTTTCTGAGGCCTTTCATCCACCGATCGCCCACCATCGACCTGAGAAGATGGTGATCGATGACAAGGCAGGTGCATGAGCGTGCGAGATGGAGCGCATTTGAAAAGGCGTTTTCCTCCTGCTCCCTGGTGAATGAGTGCAGATAGAGCGGCGGGCCGGAAACGAAGACGAGTGACGGGTGCCATCCGGCGACCACCCCGATTGCATCCGGGGAGGTGCACTGGATGTCGGATGCATGGACGAAGCATGCCTCACCCTCCCTGACCGCGGTCATCATCACCGAACCGCCGCTGCTCCCATGGGGGACGGGCGGGGAACAGGCCACCACTCCGTCGTCTGTTCCCTCTGCGTTCGGGAATCCGCGACCGAGGGCGTTCTCAAGATCAGATCTCCGTTGTGCCGAGGTCCGGGAGATCCCGTCCGGTCCTTTTGCGTGGACGACGACACCCTCCGGGGGGGTGAAATCGTCCAGAGCAATCTGATGGCAGTCCGGGTCTTTGAGGGGCACATGGTCGCCGTGGTAATGGGTGAAGACGATGTCGGTCGTCCGGGGGAGATGTCTGAGGATCGATTCCCTGATACGTGCCGCCGCTGCCGCCTCATCGGGGTGTGGAGGGAGCCTGAACCGGAACCGCCCGAGGGCGACACCGGGATCGATGAGCACTGTTCGATCCGCTGTTTCGACGACCGTTGCCATGGAGCGTGCGCCGAGGGACTCGGCACCAAGGATGAGGACACGCATTTGATGCTCTCCAGAGGTGGTGGTATCATGATCCATTGTCCTTATATCACCACCCCCGTCCTTGTATCGGAAAACACTATGATATAGCATGAAAACCAACACCTAACGGCAGTTCACCCCCGTAGTGTAGTGGTCAATCATACAGGACTTTGGATCCGGTGACGGCGGTTCGAATCCGCCCGGGGGTATTGTATATTCACGCTCGAATCCTTTGAAAAACGCTTATATTTTCTTTTCCCGACCACACATTGTGGTGTTCTGTGAGGGCGGCATTCTGGCTGATTTCCGTCGAATTTCTGGCATTCAAGGGTTAATTTGCCGAAATAGCACGGAATGGGCTCAATCTCATCCATGGAAGATGCGGTCGGAAACGATCCCCTCTCATCACCAGCCAAGGCCGTACGCCAGCACGATGACTAACACCGCCATAATACTGTTCCGGAGTGCTGTCGAAATCAACATGATCTCCGTTCCGGTCCGCATCCCGAATATCGCCGCATAGGATGAACCGAACCAGCGGATGCTCCGGGTTACGCTGGTGAGAATGTTGCCGACGAGCAGGGTAAGCACAATCTGCTGCCAGTTCATGTCCCCTGCCGCGAGCAGGGCGGACGCGACGCTCGCACCTGCAACGAAACTCCCGAACTGAGCGGCGATGATCGCGAAACCTTCCGGAGGAATCGGGAAGAACCCGCCTGCACCCTGCATCATCCCGGCGAGTCGGTCGAATGTACCTGCGTTGATGAGGAAAGCGACGATGATGATGGTAGGGACGGTGACTTTAAGCAGGCGCGTCAGGGTTTTCCGGGAAGAGGCGCCTGCCTCCCGCAGCGCCTCACGCAACGTAACTGCGGCTGGCTCCTCCACGGACCGAACCTGAACGGTCGGAGCCGGTGTGAGGACGACCCGCCCGGCAACCATGATGATCGCGGTCTTCGCAAGCCCCACCAGCATCAGCAGACCGAAATAGATGAGGCCGGGAATACCAAGAAGGGGGACGTAGACCGGGAGGAGGTAGCGCCAGTGCATGACAACCGTCGGAAACGAATTCATGATGGCTGCAATGATAACCTCGCGCCGGCTAATGATCTCCTTCGCATGGTAATCCACCAGCATGGCGTTGGCGGCAGGAGGCGAAACGAAGGCCATGAGGAAACTGGTGCCACACTCCTCACGGAGGCAGGCGAATCTGGTGAGCGGACGGGAGAGAACTGCAATCCTCCCGGCGATCTTCATTGCGACGAGCAGCTCGGCGAAAAAGACACCGATGACCATCATTGGGACTATCTCACCGAGCAGTCCGACCGCCAGCGTCACCGTCTGAACAATACTGTCGTACATGGCCCATTAACAGAGGATCTCATAACCTGAGGTCGTGCACTGAACAGGGGGGTGCGTCTCTCAGTGTATCCGGTGCTCCCATATCAGTGGGTGTGAGTATGTTGTATAAATGAATTACTTATTTGGCAAACATTTTAGCATTTACATATAATGTGCGAATGATGTTATGATGGGTAATACGATACAGGGTCTGTGCATAAGCCGGACAATCTTCCGCTCTTCTTCGTCATTGTTGTGAACGGATGTAAACCGCAATGCCCTACTTCTGCTCCTCATCGTTCCCACAGGAAAAGAAATAAAATCCGGCTTTGTTGAATCGGATAAGCCAGGAGTATGACTCAGGCAGATCGGTATAAAAGAAACACGAAAGATCCGGAGAACAGAAGAACGGTACAGTTCGATCTGGATCCTTATAGGATAAGAGGAGTTGTTGAACGATCCTTTGGCCGGGTTGGAGTGTTTTAGAAAATTTTTCCCGGGCATGAACAAAACGAGGGTCATTCATTGGATTCATCCTCTTTGCATGCAGCATCATGATCTGCAGGATTGTGGGATGACTACTCTTACATTTTCATGACAGATGTCTCCTGCGTATTGCACACCTTCCATCTGTCGTCTCCGCTGTTGCGGTACGGCAGTATCAGTCCTCAGCAACCGGTTCGGCATCCTCCTCTTCGGTCTGCAACGCCCATTCGGATGGTTCATCCCTACTGGGTTTGCCTCCAAACACCCCGGATATCGCCACGGCGGCGATCGGAGCGCCGAAAACGAGCGCCAAACCCACGGCCTGTGCGAGGGGCGGGTATCCCCCATATGGCGTGCCGATCCTGTCGATGAGGTTCATGGCAACTGCGACGATCAGGACGACAGGAACGAGATACCTGATACAGACGTCCCACCACTCCCCGACCGGGTGCGATGCTGATTCGTTCATGAACGAACGGAGTCTCCCGGCGCCGTACAGGTGACCGATCGCTATCGCCTCCAGGATGCCGACGATGAGAACGGCGAACGAGTTGTAGTAGGAGTCGATGAGATCGATCCAGTACAACCCCCCGTTCGTCATGAAGAGCAGTCCGACGAGGAAGACTCCTGCGGAGACCATGGCGGAGAGCAGCACGCGCGGTATGCCGAGATAGTCCTCCAGTGATATGCTGATCCCCTCGACCGCAGCGAAGATGGAGTCGACTGCAAGGGTGACGAACATCAGAAAGAAGAGGATGCCGAATATCTCGGGAGCGAGAGGCAGGAGGCTGATTGCCGCCGGGTAGACCACGAACACGAGTTCGACGCCTCCTTTCACGACTTCGGGGACCGGGACGCCGGTGGTGTGGGCCAGGTATCCAAGGGTCGAAAAGACGGCAACTCCGGCGATGAGCGATGTCACACCATTCGCGATGCAGATTACATATCCGCTCCTGACGAGGTCGTGGCGGTCCGGGAGAAACTTCGCGTAGGCGATCATGATCCCCATACCGATCGAGAGCGAGTAGAAGATCTGTCCGAACGCGGCCACCCAGACACCGGGTCTCATGAGCGCCGCAAAGTCCGGCGTCAGGTAGTATACAAGCCCGTCGAGCGCTCCCGGCAGCGTCACGCCCCGGACGACCATCATGATCAGGCAGAGCCAGGGAAGGAGGACCGTCAGCCAGACGACCTTTTCAACGCTCCTGATCCCGCGGAAGATCGAAACGTATACTGCCGTCCAGGAGATGACGGCACCGAGAACGACCGCCCAGTTCAGGCCGCCGAGCGTAAAGATGTCGGGAGAGAGATGGAGAAAGGTCTCGTGGAAGAACCCTTCGGGATCCGACCCCCAGGCCAGCGTTGAGGCAAATCCGATGTAGTTCACGCCCCAGGCCATGATCACCGAATAGTATGCCATCAGGATCACGGTCAGGATCACGACGAGCCAGCCGATCCATTCGACCTTTCGGCCGATAAGCGTCCGGAACGAACCGGGCACTCCTGCCCGCGCCCGGTATCCGAGAGCGCTCTCCATGAGCCAGAGCGGTACGCCGGCGAAGAGCAGGGCGACGATATAGGGTATAAGAAATGCCCCGCCACCGTTATCATAACAGACATAGGGAAAACGCCAGAGGTTTCCGAGGCCTATTGCCGCCCCTATCCCGGCGAGAATGAAGGTGAACCGGGAACTCCAACGTTCTTCTGCACTCATTGCCCAGATTTCGTGTTCCGGGGAGGAAAGATGTTTCGTTTTCTTTCATGGGGCTCTTCACCCTTCCCTGTGGGCAACGCTTCCACGCCTGCCTATCGATCAACCCTGAGAGAGGTCAGATGAAGAAGCATGGCCACCCGCACAGAGATCCTTTCTCTCCGAACGCCCCTCGATTGCATATGAGCGGGAGCGACCCCCTGAAGATTTTCAGTTTTGCATTACAGGTTGTCACGGAACAATGAACTGCTCATGCCTGTGAAAATAGCCTTGTTTTCCCGGCAAAAGGATTAAATTGGACCTGCGGAGACATCTGAGCATGAAGGCGTGGACCAAAGATGCGCTGTGCCTCGGTACGTTTCTCTGGCTGATCGGGTATCTTGCCTCCCTCGTGCTGTTCTTCACCCCGTTTGCGGAGATGATGGGGTGGGTCCTGACGGCCGTCTTCACGCCTGTCACCATCGCAATTACATGGTGGTGGTTCAGACAACGGCACCTTCCACTCATCTATTTCGTAAAAGTGGGAATCGTATGGGTGGTGATCGCAGTGGTGCTCGACTACCTCTTTATCGTCCTGCTGTTCCAGACCGCCTACTACAGCACCCACGTATTTCTCTACTATGCCCTCACCTTCCTGATCCCGGTGGGCATCGGCCTTTCCCTGAACCGGGCTCGAGAATAACGGGCGGCTGAGTGGAGATGAAGAGGTGTTCACGCAAGATCGCGCTCCCTTTGTGGTATTCACCTTTCTCTCCTGCTCCATCTGCCCTAAAACCGTCTTCAGAGCAATCTCTGGATATCCATAACACTCTTTCCTGTCGAACATCAAGAAATGGGTATATGCATGAGGTTGAACGCCTGAAGACCGAGATCCTGAACTGCACACACTGTCCCCTCTCAGAAACGAGGACACACGCAGTTCCCGGTGAGGGACCGAAGGATGCAGAAATCGTGTTCATCGGCGAGGCGCCGGGCAGGCAGGAAGATCTCCAGGGCAGACCGTTTGTCGGGCGTGCAGGGCGAATTCTGGATTCAATGCTGGATTCGGCCGGCATATCCCGTGAAGAGGTGTTTATCACCAATGTCGTGAAGTGCCGCCCCCCCGAGAACCGCGACCCGCAAAACGAGGAGATCGCCGCCTGCCGTCCATATCTTGTAGAGCAGATCTCGGCGATCAGGCCCCGTTTCATAGTTACCCTTGGAAGGTTTGCGATGCGTCTGGTTCTTGAGATGTTCGGGGTGGAAGCGGGCAGCATCGGTGAAATGCACGGGCAGGTGATCACCGTGTCGCAAGGGGGGGCGGTGTTCACTGTAATTCCCATGTATCATCCAGCGGCATCCATCTACAACAGGCAGGTCAGGGCGGACCTTGAGGACGATTTCCAGACCCTCGGACGTCTGCTCAGGGGAGAGTGATGGTTGCCTTTTTTCCGGGGGATTGCGGGAGCAAATCCCGAAAATATGGGTATGAGGGTGATTCGTCGCCATTGATCGTCTTCTGTAATGATACGGGTCGGTGTGTTCTGCGGTCATGATTAGAGTTTTATATTCGTGGGGCCATGTTTCGCCGGAGAGAGGAGGTTGTCCATGGCAAATCCCATAGTCGAGATCGATTTCACTGTCTTTCCAAAGAGGCACACCTGTGTGGGTGAGGACGTATCGCCGGAAATTCGTATATCCCGTCTTGAATCGCCGTATTGTGCATTAATTCTCTCAGACCCGGGTGCGCCGGGCGGGGAGTTTGCGCACTGGTTGATCTGGAACATCAAAAAGCCCGACCGCATCCCGGAAAACATCCCGAAAACACCCGAGGTGTCTTCACCCTTCGCCGCTCTGCAGGGGACGAACGATTTTGGAAAAATCGGTTACAACGGGCCGTGCCCGCCAAAAGGGTCGGCCCATGAGTACTACTTTAACCTCTATGGCCTTGATGCCCCGCTCCAGTGCGCACCCGGGGCGACACTGGCCGAACTCAAACAGGCAATGAAAGGGCATGAGAAGGAGTATAGCGGCACTGCCGTTGCCACGTTCAGGCGGGAGTGAGCACCCCAGGGTGGACTGACCCACCCTGACCGATGGAACCGATCAATCAGGGGGATCCCCCCTGATTGGTGGCGTTCCAACAGGGCGAACGACTATTAGGCATCGGGGCAACTCTCAATCTGACCTTCTATGGAACCTGGCGAAATACCGATCAAACTGGTGATGTCGCAAGAAATCGTCACCATTGGCCCCGACACTCCGCTTCCCGAAGTTTTCGAGCGTTTTTCTGAGAAAGGATGTACCGACCTCATCGTAGCCGCCCCGGACGGACAATTTCTCGGTTTCATCACGGCCCTCGATCTCCTCGCCTCGGTCGGGCCGGTGATCGGGGTCAGGACCCTAAAAAAGACCACGTGCATCGATTGTCTGCTCAAGCGTGACACCACGACGGCGGCCGATATCATGACACGCAGTCATATCGCACTTTCGGACGATTCCACGCTCAGGGATGCCATGGAGGCGATGGAACGCTACCGCTATCCTGTGCTGATCGTCGTCGATGAGAGGGGTGCCGCCGTCGGGCGCCTGGAGGTCTGCATGATCATCTCGCATTTGCGGGTTGCCGGTCACCTCTGATCTCAAGGCGTCGGAAGGCAGATGTCATCAGGACCGGTGTGAGCAGCACAGATATGATCACCATAATGGTAAATGAAGAGAAGAGCGCCTGTCCAATAATTCCTGTCATCAGGGCGATCTGTGCAATCACCAGGGTGATTTCGCCCCGCGGGCAGAGGCCGATGCCGACAATGAGCGCCCCTGCCTGCGAATCCATAAATTGTGTCGAACCCGCCCATCCTCCGAGGATCTTGCCTGCGAATGCAATGACGATGAGTGGCAGGATAAAGGGGGAGAACAGGGTTTCAGGAGTGATGGTGACCAGGAGCCCGATGGAGGCGAAGAAGAAGGTGACAAAAAAACCGAATGAAAAGTCTGCTATGCCTTCAAAAAGGCTGCGATCGTTTCTGATCTGGTCACCCAGCAGTAAACCCGCAAAAAACGCTCCTATGGCATAATGGAGTCCGGCAAGGTCGGATAGATAGGCCATGCACAGGGCGATTGCAATCGCTGCCGTATAGGTCATCTCATGGGTCTGTGTTGAGCGGGCCCGGTCCATTATGGCGGGAAGCACCCGCCGTCCGACGACCAGGCTCCCGCCGATGAAGAGTCCGCCGGTGATGAGGGTCGAGAACAGCGACCCCTCGCTCCCGGTAAATACCGCTGTTAGCCCGGCCAGCAGCAGGATCCCCAGGATATCATCGATCACCGCTGCCCCAACGATGGTGGTCCCTGCCGGCGTTTCCAGTTTTTTCAGGTCGATCAGTGTCCGGATTGATATGCCAATGGACGTAACCGAAAGGGCAATCCCGATGAAGATGGCCTCAATGGAATCAAAACCGGCGATATGGGCAAACCCTGCCCCCATCAGGAATGGCACCACCATACCGGCAATTGCGGTGAACAATGCGGGTTTTTCAGAAGCGGCAAACGATCGCATATTCATCTGGATGCCACTGATAAACAGGAGGGCGATAATTCCTATATCTGCAAGAAATTCCATCGTCCCTTCATAAGCAACAATTGAGAGCAACGACGGACCGAGTACGATCCCTGCCGCTATTTCCCCGATGAGGGAGGGATACCCGGCACGTTCGGCCAGTTCACCCGCCAGCTTCGCAACGGTCAGGATCAGGATCACCTGAAGGATGGGATCCATTGCGGCGTAGTCGATCATGACAGGATTTATCCCTGTCGTCCCTTCTCCTTCTCAGCGACCCGGACAAGGGTGAATCGGATCGCCGCACCGGCAGTTTGTTGTCCGGGTATCCGGTCATCTGCCCAGACCCTTCCACCGTAATTCTCCACCAGCGATCTGACGATATAGAGGCCAAGGCCCTTTCCTGTCTGCCGTTCGCTCCCCCTCTTGAAGCGGTTGAAGATGACCTCCTTGAGTTCATCGGGAATGCCCGGTCCTGTATCCTCCACCGAAACCATGATCTCCCTGTCCTCATCGGAGACGCGAATCGTGATATCGCCATCCTTCTCCATAAACTTCAGTGAGTTTGAGATCAGGTTCGAAAAGACTTCTGAGAGGAGCGAATCCGCATAGACCTTCAGACCTTCGCAACCCGAAAAATGGATCCTGGCCTCGGGATTATGGGCGATCTCATCTCTGATTACCCGGTCCAGGTCCACTGGTTGGAGGGGGAGGCGTTTCTGGTGTATCATCCTGATGGTTGCGACATTATGGATGATTCCACTGCTTCTGTGAATGGTTCTGGTGATTTTTTCGGCATACTCCCTATCTCCACCTGAGAGGCGCCGTCTTAATATGTGGACATATCCAAGCCCGATGGTATTCACATTGTTGATGTCGTGGGATATGATGTCAAGATAGAGGTTTGCCTCTGCATTTGCATTCTGGAGATCTGCGGTTCGTTTTTCAACAATTTTTTCAAGGTTCTCATTCGTCTGTTTCAGGGCCTCTTCTGATTCCTGTGCCCGTGTAAGGCTTGATTTCAGGGTGCCAACCATGGCGTTGATGCTCTCCTCCAGTCTGGTGAGTTCAACACCCCGGGTATGCTGGATCCGGTGATCCAGGTCACCATGGGCGATCTGATCGACGTCGGCAACCATACGGGAAATCGGTTTTGATATATATCGAATCAGGGAAAATGCGAGGATCATGCTGATCAGGAGAGCGAGGAGTGCGATCAGGAGATGGGTGAAGAAGATCGAATTCAGACTTCTTTCAAGGGGGGCGGTGGTGAAGGTGAGTTCGATCACCAGACTCATATCAGAAGGATAGTCAGGATCGAAGAGATCGATAAAGATATAGTCAGTCGCGGTTTTGTTCGCCGGATCATAGGACTGGTTCCCTGTGCGCTCCTGTATCGCCGCTTTGATCCGTTCTTGCTGGAGGGGGGTTGGGACATGACTCTTGTTGCCGACAGTTTTGCCAAATATATCATAAATTCGAATGGATTGCAGGTTCCGGTTTATTTTTTTGAGATCTTCGGCGGCATCCACATAGGAGAGTCCGAGTTTCCGGTCTTTCAGGAGATCCGGCACCAGTCCGAGTTCGAGGATATACCTGTGGTCTGGCGTTGGCATATAGGCAAATTTCCTGATTGCACCCGTAGAGCTCTCCCGCACCACCCGGTCCGCTGAAAAATTGTCGCTCTCCCTGATAGAGGTGAGATATTGATAAAATTCCGGGATCTGAGAAAAATCAACGCCGATTTCTTCAGCAACAGTGCTGTATTCGATCACGCCGCTTGAATTGATGATATAGAGGTCCATTGTATTGTCAAGCCCGGTTTTGAGATCCTCCAGATTCATCCTGGAGGGATCGCCCCCCGAATCCTGGTATGCCTCGAGAAAACCCTCAAAACTGTCTTTCATCCTTAAATCGAGGGTGTCATCATACATCTTCAGGCCCTCATCGACAAGGGTCATCCACTGGATGATGCTCTGTTCGGTCTCTATCTGGAGCAGGCGTTCACGCTCTTCAAGCCCGGACTGTGCTTCATAATAGGAGAAGGCGGAAAGCGAGGCAATTATGAGCACGATCAGTATGATCACCGAGATCATGAGGTGTTCGGTGAGGGGTCGATCCTTCAGTAAACGCGAAAAAAAAGCCTTTATATCCAGCATTGTTCCGACCCTGTTCTCCTGCCCGCTTCCTGTGGGAAGGGATTTATCACTGTAAATTATCAGGGAATTACTTATATCCTTTCCCTTTTTGATGCAACATCAATATGGAAAATTGTTATTTTATGGAACAGGTTTTAAAAATTGGTTATTTTTCTCACAAATGACATATTTGTTCGGCAACATGCCGGAAACAGGGTGCCTGACAGATCAGTCGTTCATTGGAGCTTGCCGCCATCTTTCTGAACCACATTGCTGTAGAACCGGTCCATATTCTCATAAATGAGTCGTTTCGGATATTCCCAAATACAATCTGTGGTATTGATGAACAGGGCAGAACCTCTCCATAGGGTGACACATATGCTGTTGCTGTTCCTGCCCCGCAGTTCTGGACCCCTGAAATCCCTAATTTTCCATCTTTTGCCTCTTCTGCCGATACCGGGAAATCATCGGATGAGAGCTGCACCTCGATTCCGAAACGTTGCCCCATTTCTATGAGTCGCTTCGCACATGCCAGATCTCCTTTAGGTCCATGCAAATCCGCATTTTCAGGATCAGATGCTCTTCCGCTATTTTTTATAACTGAAACCTTCACAATTCTGGCATTCCGTGATTGCAGGTCTGCAAATAGATGATCCAGGCTCTCTTCACTTCTCCGGGAGAGTGTCAGGCGGCAGACAGTGCGGTTTCCTGTATCAACCAGGTGTTCTATGGCCCTGAGTGCCCGGTCATATGTGCCGTTTCCCCTGATACCGTCATTCACCTCCCGGCATCCTTCGAAACTGACTCTGGTCTCCATCACGCCCAGTGCCGCCAGCTTTTGTGCGATTTCATGAGTGACCAGCATGCCATTGGTGGAGATCATCACATTCATCCGGCAGTTTCGGATTTGATCCATCAAAGAGAAAATCTCCGGATAAATTAAGGGCTCTCCACCAGTTATAGCCACTTCCAGGACGCCGGCACGGCAACACGATCGAATGAGGCTTCGGAGGTGCTCCATGCCAACTTCCCTGTTTTTCTCTGCTACGGGAGAGGAACGGGTGATGCAATGACGGCAGGCAAGGTTACAGCGTTAGGTGGGATCGAGATAAAGGCGGAGGGGTGCGAGGGGATTGTGGTCTGGCGGTGCCCAGATCTCATTGTCATCGATGAACGCGGGCCGTTGCTTCTGCATGACCCCGGTCCTGGTGTTGTAATATATCTCATCCTCTCCGTTTACTCTCCACGTCCACTCCTGTTCCACTTCTTTCCCCCCCGTTTTCCGATTATTTGGTTTTAGATCATTCCGTACAGCGTTACCACATCGTCATAGTCCAGAACACCGTTTGCATTGAAATCAAACAAGGCCGTCAGGTTATTCTCTTCAATCCATAAGAAGTTCCTTGAGAAACCCACGACATCGTCGTAGTCCAGCATTCCGTTTCCGTTGACGTCCTCATAGAGTCCATCACCGTCCAGATCGGCTGGCGGGTTGGTGTATCCAGGCAACGGTGGAATGGCGGTCACTTCGATTGTTGCCTCGCCGGTTTTGGGTGTGACCGCCTCACCTCCGTCTGCTGTCATCGCCACCACATCGACTATCAGGGTGGTGTTCCCTGCCGAGAGTCCGGTGAGGATCACGGTCCCGAGAACGACGTCTGTTGCATTTGATCCGACCATCTCTCCGAGATCGACCGTTTTCATCCAGGCGCTTGCATTGGGAAGATCTGACGTTCCATTGATCTCTGCCCACTCCGGGAATGTGATGCCGGAAATTGTCGCAACGGCAGGATTGACGACACTCAGGTTCAGTGTATATCCTGCAAGACCTGAGGGCGCAGAATCAAGGATCATTGTGAATTCAGCCGTCTGACCTCCCCCCACCGTTGCGTTGACCGGTGTGAAGGATATGGCCGAACCGGCGGCAGGTTCGGTGACCTGGATATAATCGATCTTCACCTCAGAATAGGTCTCGTTCATTGCGTCCTTGATCGTCAGGCCGACAGTGTAGATGCCGGGCATTGCATAGGTGTATGTCGGGTTCTGTTCTGTGGATGTGGCATTCTCCACGCCGAAATCCCACGCCCATGCCGTTATATTTTCGACGGTGCTCATGTCGGTGAAGGTGACGGTCAGCGGCGCTGGACCGGAGAGGACGTCCGCCTCAAAGTCTGCCTCTGCCTCTTCTTCCGGCGGGATCAGCACGGTGTCGACTGCATGGATGACCCCATTGGTGCACTCCATGTCGGCGATGATCACGGTTGCGTCATTCACCATCAGCGTCGCATTCGCATCATCCCAGGTGATGCTTACCGTCGGACCGAGCAGTGTCTGGAGTTTATCCATTGCGGTGAGGTCTTCAGCCATGTACGATTCTCCGGCCACATGGTAGAGGAGCACATCGGTGAGCGCAGCAGTATCGTTGAGAAGGGCATCGAGGAGATCATCTGGAAGTGAGGCAAAGGCGTCATCCGTCGGTGCGAAGACGGTGTATGTGCCGGGTTCATGGAGCGTGGCGTTCAGGCCGGTAAGATCGAGCGCACCGACAAGGCTTGTGAAGTTCCCGTCTGCAACTGCTGTCTCATAGATGCTCATGCCTCCCCCTTCGCTGACATTGATGTAGCCCTCTCTGACTATGGTGTTATTGTCCCCCATCTCATTGGTGACTGTCAGGCTGACTGTGTAGATGCCGGGCATCTCATAGGTATATGTCGGGTTCTGCTCCTCTGATGTGGCATTTTCCATACCAAAATCCCATACCCATCCGGTCGGGTTTCCGGTGGAGAGGTCACTGAACGCAACGGTCAACGGCGCCTCTCCGGAGGTCACGCTGGCGGTAAAGTTGGCGATGAGTTCCTCAACCGGTTCTTCTGCAATGACACTGATGCTTGCGGGGACAACCGTGATCGCATAGAGGTCACTCCGCCGGTCCGCGACGGTGATCGGTCCAATGGTGATCTCGCTCGATCCCGGTACGTCACCGCGGACGGTGACGGTTAAGAGTTCAATATTCTCAAAGCCTGACCCGCCTGTCAGATCAACCGTCTGAATCGTCACTTCATCGGCAGGAAGTATAACGTCCTGCGGGATCTGTGCCCAGTGCGGGACGTTAACCCCGACGATCTCACCGACTGTCCCGTTTTCAAGGGATACTGTCATGGTATACCTTGACACTCCCCACATGGCGGTGTCCATGACAAATGAATAGTCCATGGTCTCATTCACATCAACTTCCGCCGTTGCCGGCAGAATCGAGATGGTGGCGAACTCCACATTTGGTATGGCCTCTGCAGCCAGCGCCCCCTGCACCAGAAGGATGCAGAAAAGCAGTGTGCTGAAAGCCAGCATCGTTTTCATTTCCATCTTTTTTCACTCCGTTTAATGATGTAAAGTCCGGCAAACAGGGTTAGAAGGCAAATAAAAGGGGAAATAAAACCTGATTCTGCGTTCTGTATGGTTGGTGCTGCCTCAGTCTCAATCTGCGGGGTCGGGGGGGGTGAGGTTGTCATTGAAGGAGAGGGGGTATCGGTGATATTCATGGTTGGTCCGGGTGTTGATGTGGCGGGGGGTTCTGTTGAGACCTGTTCATCATTGCCTCCTCCCCCGCTGGAAGCCTCCACATGGATTTCAACCTCATATCCGTCGATCTCATAGGAGTTACCCCTGTTGTCCTGAATATTCAGGGAATGAATGCGGAGGGTGGTCGTCCCTGCCGTGTTGGCCTGAAGTATGACACTGCCGAGGCTGATCGGTCCCTCATTTCCTTCAGCCGTATCTCCGATATCGATGGCTTCTATCCAGGTTTCTCCTGCAGGAAGTGTGCCATTATCATGCAGTGCTGCCCATTCCGGGTAAGAAAACCCTCTGATATGAGCAATCTGGGAATCAATAACTGAAAGCGACATATTGTATCCAGAAAGGCCGTTTTCAGCGTCCTTGAGGATGATAGCGGCGGTGATATCCTCTCCATCTGAGATCAAGGTCGATTGTTGGGTTATCAGGACTGGCGTGGCCTGACAGGCTCCTGAAAGAAGAATACATAACACAACAATTCCTGTTACAGATATTGGCAGTCTCATTCTATCTCCTCGCAAAACTCGAAGGCGCCACAAAAACTGATTCTGGGTGTGATATGATCGATTTTATGATGGTTTGATTGTCTCCATCGACCAAATCGAAATAATTCCGACGATGTCCCGAAATCGGATCGGCGTCCCTCCGGTCGCAATCGGCACCATCATACACTTCCGAGAACGGACCCGCCGGCACCTCCTCTCTGACCGTGATTCTGTCTGGTTGCGCCTGGATTTGCACCCTCATGTACATGGACCAAAGAAGTGGAACGTACGGGCGCTCCGGTGTGGGTGCTGGATCGGTTCTGTTCCGGTGGTGGCACCTCATCACCGAAAAACCATAGTCCTCGGTTATTCCATCCGTCCTATTCTCTGGTGCTCCCGCTCTCCGGCGGCGCTGCATCCTTCTGGTGTCTGGCTGAGACACAAAGAGGCGGTGATCTGTCGGCACCCGGGGCCGGAAAGATCGTGCGGGTTGTGGTCCTGTTGTTGAAATATAATTCCATCCTGGAGGATCGGGTTCAAGGGTCATCCGCCCCGGGATGGTATATCCCTGTCCGGAGAGCTGGTCAGTCCTGAGGATAGGGGTTCTATTTCGTATCTCTGGTTCGGAGTGTAGCATGGACACGAGGCTGAGAATCGAAAGGCGTTCAGAGGCGGTGGGATCACAGGGATCTCTCCCCGGCGTATACATCTCAGGGTTTCGGGGTCCGCCCTGACATAATGTGAATGAATGAAAAAATGCTGCCGGCTCTGTCCCCCGGTGACCGATGGTGATCGTTTCCATCGGGACGTCATCGCCGTTCTGACCTGGTGTGCTGTCGGTTATTTTGAAGCGTTTCTTTTTATCATCGTTTTCCGGCATCACCACGGTCTGTCCCTCTAAAATTCGGTTGTCTGGGTGTTTCCATTCCGGGAGGCCATATCCTGCAGGGTTGCGATGGGATCGGGCCCGGTGGAGAGGGAGCCATCGTCCTCATGATGGTTCGATTCTCCCTCCATTATGACAGGTGCCCTGTTCGCGATCTCGATTACAGCCAGACCGGTATGGAAGCGATATATGTGATGTGGATATGATTTTCTGGTGAGATCTCCATCTCCCGTTCTCTGTACAATGCAACGATGACAGGTGATCGATGGTGCCAATGTGCGGAAATGGTGATTTTTACACAATGATCGTCTGGTCATGGACTCTCTGAATATCCTGGATGATTAGCAATATCGATCCACTATCGGTATCTTTCCCGCATTCTGAATACAATATTATATTAATATTTGCATGGTTCGGTGCATCCTGTGGTGGCATCGGAGTGCAGAGATGCTGGATTGGGGGTCGTGATGGCGGTAAAATTATTGTCCTGAAAAATTGACGGAAATGGATATTATGACAATTGGCCCTTATGAGGCCGGCGTGGTTCCGGAATGATGCGAGGATTGAATGACATGAACCATTTCTGATCTCCATCTGACGGGAAGGGTGTCAGACGTATGATGTGGAGCAACCACGACACGCCCTATTGCAGGAAAGGAGCAGAGATGTGGCGGTGTCCAATCATCAAAAAAAGATGGGTCTGCCGGCGGCATTCCCGAAGAATATTCAGATAAACCGCGGCCGTATGGAGAGGCGTTTTGCGGTGTACATTGGACGGAACGGTTTGCCGGCACATTCGTCCCGGATGGCGGCAATGAGGTCATCGGAGGTCATCTCCTCTTTATGCGGGCGTTTCGGCTCAGAGAGTTTTCGGATGGTGACGGTCAGTTTGCCCTCATCCATCTCACGGTCGCCGATCACCGCCACATAGGGCACCCATTCGGTCCCGGCCTCGCGGACCTTCTTGTTCACCGATTCGTCACGGTCGTCCACATCGGCCCTGATGCCGGCGGCATTGAACCGGTCGCAGATGTCGGCGGCATAGGCGACATGCCGCTCGGCGACCGGGACAAATCTGACCTGTATGGGGGAGAGCCAGGCAGGGAGGCGGGGCACCTGCTGGTATGCCGTGTTCTCGAGCATGGCACAGATCACCCGCTCGATCGAACCGCTTGGCGAGCAGTGGAGGATCGGCGGATGCACATCGGCATCGTGCATCCGATAGGAGATGTCGAACCGCCGTGCGCTCTCCACGTCGATCTGCACCGTCGGGTTCTCGATCGGTCTGCCCTGACCGTCGATAGCGGCGAGATCGACCTTTGCCACCCAGTAGTGGACGCGGTCAGAGAGGACCTCGACGAGCATCGGGACGCTGGACTCCCTGACCATCTCCCGGAGCCATGCCTCATGCTCGTCCCAGAAGTCCTGCGTGCACCTGAACACGCCGACCAGTGGCGTCTCGAGGTCGCGCCCGCTCTGCCACCCCATCCTGAGCTGTTCGGCAAAACATACGAGTGCATTGTCCATGTCCCGGCAGAGGGTGTGCATGTCCGGCATGGTGAAGGCGCGGAGACGTTTGAGACCGATGACCTCGCCGCGCTGCTCGTGACGGAACGAGTAGGTGGAGAGTTCGTACATCTTCATCGGCAGGGTGTTGGGCGAGATGTGCATATCGCGCATGAACGAGAACATCCCGAAACACGCCGCGAACCTGAGCATCATATTGCGGTTGCCGCTCTTGAAGCGGTACTGCCGCTCCCCGAACTTGGCGGCGTGCTCGGCGATCGCCGGGTCGTCCAGGTCGTACATCACCGGCGTCTCCACCGGCATGCCGCCATAGTCCAGCACGAGTCCGAGCACATAGTCCTCCAGGAGGTCGCGGATAAGCCGCCCCTTCGGCATCCACCTGAGGTTGCCGACGTCGGAGGCGGGTTCATAGTCCACGAGTTCCTTGCTCCGCATCAGTTCCACATGGATGGGTTCGCCCCCTGAGGCACCCGGCAGACCGAGTTCCTTCTTCACCAGTGCCCCGAAGGCGGAATCGTCTGCGAAGTCGTTGGCGTCCAGCTGTTCCCCTTCCGGGGTGAGCACGAAAAACGTATGGGTGACCTCTTTTTTGGCCGGTTTCGCCTCGCCCTCCGCGCCGCCCGGCACAATCGTGCGGGAGAGTTCGGAGAGAGGATGGCCCTTGCATGAGAGGGTGAAGGACTTGTACCACCCGAAGGGTGCGCGCCTGACGGTCAGTCCTCCGGCGGCGGTGAGGGCCTCTTCCATCCCCTTCAGCACCTTCTTTGCCGCATCAGGCCCCGAGAGATCGGAGCTGAGGTGGGCGTACGGATAGATGAGCACCCGATCGGTATTCAGTTCACGGGCGGTTTTTTCGATTTCGGATGTGGCGCGTACGATGACGTCGTCGATATCTTCTTCATCCGATGATTCAACGGCACAAAAGGCGACGAGCGCTTCGTCGAGTTCGTCCTCAAGGACGGCACCCTCTTCGGCGACGGGCGTCTTCTTTCTGGCCTGATAGTCGATATGATCTGAGTGAATTAAGAGAAGCCGCATTGAAAACCCCTATTCCTGTTCAGGTATTCCGTAGTACGTTCATCCTTCCTGTATATATGCCTTCAAACCGCGCGCCGGTTCTCGTGGTAGCGGGAGAGTGTCGCCTGCCGCTGATCCATGTACTTGGCGTCGTTTTTGAGGTTGTACGGGTTTTCCGCGCGCTCGGTGGTGTAGAAGACCAGCTGACCGATCGGCATACCGGCATAGATGCGCACCGGTCGCCTGTTGACATTGCACATCTCGAGCGTGATCGTGCCCCTGAAACCTGCATCGATCCAGCCCCCTGTCTGGTGGAGTTCGATCCCGAGACGGGCGATGGAGCTCTTCCCCTCGATACTGGCGACGACATTGTCCGGAAGACTCACCGCCTCGAAGGTCTCGGCCAGGATAAAGGCGCCGGGCTCCATCACGATGGAATCGGTGCGCTTTTCGTCGACGCGGGAGGTGACGCTGTCATGGTCATAGGGATCGATCACGTCATCGCATGGTTCATACCAGACAAAATGGTCCCCGAGCCTGATATCAAGAGAGTTGGGCTGGATCAGGGAGGGATCATAGGGGTCTATCCCGATCTGCCCCCGCCGGATCCGGTCCTCGATCTGCCAGTCGACAAGAATCATCGTGAAAGGTTTGCCCTGCCGGATGTTAGATATTATCGTTTTCAGTGTCCCGGTGATCCAGGTGCCACTCTGCACGCCTCAGCAGACCATGGAGCGTGGAGACCTCGCGGGTGGTCAGGGCCGTGCGCCCGAAGATCCGGCGCATCATCAGCAGGGTGTTCGAGCGTTTATGCTCCGGGTGCTCGATCCGTTCCAGAAAACTGCCGAAATGCTCGATGAGCGCCTCGCGCTCGATCTTTCCGGCCAGACGATAGGTGCCGCGCGGAATGGCCGCCAGTTCAGAGCAGACAATTGCAACGGCGTGCGAGAGGTTCAGGATCGGGTAGATCTCCGAGGTCGGGATGGTGCAGATCAGGTCTGCCCGGGAGACCTCCTCGTTGTTGAGTCCCCAGTTCTCCCGACCGAAGAGGATGCTCACTCTCCCGTCCGCCCCCTCCAGGATCGATCCGATCTCTGAGGGGCGGTAATACGGCATCCGCATCGATGTGCAGACCGACTTCGAGAGTTCGCCAGTCGTGGCAACGACCAGATCGCTCCTGTCATAGACCTCCCGCAGACTCATCCGTTCGGCGTTTTCAAGAACGTCCCGGGCATGGGAGGCGCGGGCGATGGCATCGTCACCGATTTCGCAGGGATCGACAAGAACGAGACGGGTGAAACCGAAATTTTTCATCGCCCGTGCCGTAAACCCGATATTCCCCTCATAAAGGGGCTGTACAAGCACAATCTCAATCTCGGGCATGCTCTTCTTACTGGACGGCCCGAACCGTCGCCTTCAGGGTCTCGACCCCTGCCTCGTATACGGCATTGCCGACGACGATGGTGTCGGCGTACTTCCCCATCTCGGCGGCACGCTCTGCGGAGTTGATCCCGCCGCCATAGTAGAGTGTTGCATCATCAATCGCCTCTGCCGCCGCCTTCACGACCGCTGGATCACCATACATCCCGGAATATTCGATATAGATGATCGGAAACCGGAAGTAGTGCTCGGCACAGCGGGCATATGCCGCAACTTCGGCCGGCGAAAGGTCACAGACCGCTCCTGTCACCCTTCCCACAGCCGAATTCGGGTTCAGCACGACATAGGCCTCGGGCACGACAAGGTTCCATGGGATATCCGGGCATTCAAGTGCCCAGCGCTGATGTTTCCCGACAACCCAGCGTGAGTCCGGGGTGTTCAGCACGCTCGGCACGAACAGCATGTCCACGCCGTCGAACAGCGCACCGTCGGTGTCTGCGGGTTCCACAACAAGGGGGATTCCATACCCTTCGACCTGTTCGCGCAGGGCGGTGAGGTTTTCGGGGGTCACGTTCAGGGTTCCGGAGAGAAGGATCGCATCGGTGCCACTCGTCGCCACCTCCTCGATTGCCCCTGGATTGAGGTGTTTGTCGGGATCGAGTTTTGTCACATGGGTCCAGTTTTTCCATTTCAGATGCATGCCAGTCACGTTCGTACTCCTATTGTGATTTCTGTGACCTAATAGATGCGATGTAGGCGCGGATCTTCGCCTCCGGCAGTCCGGATCTGGCGGCGACCTCGTCGGGGTCGGCGGCGGCAAGACCGGCGGCATCCACAATGCCGGCGAAGGCCAGTTTTTCAAGGGTCCCCTCGCCGATGCCGGGCACGGAGAGCAGTTCGTTGCGCCCTTTTTCAACCTGT
This sequence comes from Methanofollis fontis, assembly GCF_004297185.1. Lineage (NCBI taxonomy): Archaea > Methanobacteriati > Methanobacteriota > Methanomicrobia > Methanomicrobiales > Methanomicrobiaceae > Methanofollis > Methanofollis fontis. The sequence continues at coordinate 424,365 of NZ_PGCL01000003.1, read as the reverse complement.
TTCCGGGTGACGCGGGGCGGGGCCTCCCGCCCGATATGGGCGCATGCGGTTTCGGCATGTTTGCAGACCGTTTCAACCCGGATCCCGCTCTTCATGGCGATGTAGGCGGGGTGGATCTCTGCAAAGTCCTCGGGCCCGGACAGACCCGCGTCAAGATATTTTTTAATGCTCACGGCAGGGAGTCCGGCCTCACGCAACCGCTGTTCGGTCCCGATGGCGCGGGCCTTTGCAGTGAGGCCTTTAATCTCCTCCTCGGATAGCCCGGCACCCTTCAGGACTGCGGCATCCGCGGATCCGAGGGCTGCAATATCGTCTATACCATCTTCATGCAGCTTTTTGACGATCTTTGCATGGCTCCGCCCGCGCCGCGGGGCGATCTCTGAGCGGATGAACTTCTTCATCTCCGAGCGTTTCCGCAGCAGATCGAGGACGTCTCCCGCCTCACGGACCAGCAGTGCCGCTGCAGATCCCTCTATCCCCAGTGTTCCGGCGAGATCTGTCGGCTCCATCCGGGCGATCTCGGGCACGGTGTAGATATGATGTTCATGGAGTCGGTCGAGGAGGACATCGCTCATATGCGGCATCATCCGCAGGGTTGCGGCATTTGACTCGATGTGAGAGCAGAGCGGACAGCCGATATCCCATGGCCGGGCCCCCTTCCGGATCAGTCTGACATGGCTGAGGCCGTGCTCGTTGCAGACCGTATCGGTCCTGATCGCCTTGCCCCACTGCACACCGGGCAGGCTGATGTTGAAGGTGCAGTCGGGATAGCCGGAGCAGCCGATAAACTGGGAGGCGCCGTGGGCCTGCCGGATCTGGAGGTCCTTGCCGCAGACCGGGCACGGTCCGATCGTTCGTTCCTCGACCGTTCTGTCCATGATCTCAATGCCGATCTGGTCCTCGTTCGCCTCGAGGTCATCAAAGACCGAGTGGAGCATCTCTCGCGACTCCCCGACCACGTCTTCGCGGCCCCGCCGGCTCTCCTTGATCTGCTGCATGTGCGACTCAAGGGTGCGGGTCATATCCGGGCGGGTGATGGTGTCGGCATGGCGCTCCAGCGATTCCGTCACCGCCTGCCCGACAAGTGTCGGTCGAAGCGGACTCCCCTGCACGTAGCGCCGCGAGATCAGCTTCCCGATCACCTCGTGGCGCGTACTCTTTGTCCCGAGACCGAGTTCCTCCATCGTCTGGATCAGTCTGCTCTGGGTGAACCTCGGCGGGGGCGTCGTCTCCTTCTCATCGCATCTGGTGGTGAGGATCGGCAGACGCTCTCCAACGGTGCAGGCCGGAATGATGCGTTCGGTCGCTTCACTGTAGGGATACAGCCTCCGCCACCCTTCCTCTTTCAGGCGTCCGCCGGTGACGGTATAGGGTTCGCCGGCGGCGTCGAAGTTCACCTTCATGGTCAGCCATCTGGCATCCGGCGAGAGGGTTGCAAGGAACCGCCGCACGACAAGTTCATAGAGTTTCCAGCGGTCTTCGCCGAGTTGCGAACGGGTTGCCGCTGCTGTGGGATAAATCGGGGGGTGATCGGTGCTGGATTTCTTGCCCCGTGTCGGTTCGGGCCGGCGGTGCCGTTTCACCCATTCGACGTCTGAGGAGAACTCGGTCGTCTTCAGGGTGTCGAGCACGTCGTCGAGGTTGAGGCTCTTTGGATAGACGGTATTGTCGGTCCTCGGGTATGAGATGAAACCGTTCATGTAGAGATCTTCGGCGACCCGCATGGCGTTTGCCGCCGAAAATCCTATCCGCCCGGCAGCAACAAGGAGTGCCGTGGTGTCGAAGGGAGTGGGGGCGCGATCGTTTTTCACCCCTTCTTTCACATCGGTGACCTGGAGTGGCTCTTTTGTCCGCTCAAGCGCAGAAATTGCCTCCCCGTGGTCCATGAACCGGCCGTGGGTGTGTCGGAGTTCGAGGGGTTTTCCGTCCTTCTGCGTATCCAGCGTGAGCATCCAGTATTTTTGCGGGACGAACGCCTCGATCTCTCGTTCACGGTCCACGATCATCGCAAGCGTCGGGCTCTGCACCCTTCCGACAGAAAGGATGTTCGCCCCACCCCGTTTTGCTGCGATCGATATGAAGCGGGTGAGCGAGGCGCCCCACATCAGGTCGATGATCTGACGGGACTCCCCGGCGGCGGCCAGGGCGAAATCGAGTTCAGTCAGTTCGGAGAAGGCCCGCTTGATCTCCTGCGGCGTAATGGCGGAAAAACGGGCCCGCAGGATCTTCACGCCGGAATTCACCGCCCTGACCAGTTCGAAGGCCTCCTTGCCGATCAGTTCTCCCTCGGTATCAAAATCGGTGGCGATGACGACGAGATCCGCCTTCCGTGCGAGTTTCTGGAGAAGGGAGACGATCCGCTTCTCGGTCGGGCGCTTGATGATGCCGGCATCGATGAGTGAGCGGGGGGGGCGTTCGGCGCTCCGCCAGTTGGCGTAGCCCTCCACGAAATCGACCTCGACCACATGCCCCTTCAGTCCGACCACGACGGTGTCATCGAAGGAGTAGGTGTCCACTCCCCCCTGTTTCTGCGTTGAAACGTGTCCGCCGTCTGCAAGAATGGCAGCGACACGGCGTGCCGAGATGTTCTTTTCAGCGACAATCAAGCGCACGATCTATGTCCCCTCCCCGGTGTCTATCCGTGCGGCAATTAAAGGTGTGATTTCCTTTGGATCTGCCCGGCCGCGCGTCTTTTTCATCACCTGACCGACCAGGAAGTTCAGGGCCGGACGCTTCCCGGCGCGGTAATCGGCAACTGCGGCCTCATTTTCGGCGATCACTTCGTCGATCACGGCGGAAAAGGCGTCTGCCTCTCCCTTGCCGAGATTATGTTTTGCGACATATTCAGACGGCATCGTCGGTGTTTCCCCGCTCACGACGGCATCGAGGAGGGCGCGGAGCACATCCACTGCCACGCGGTCGGTGACCGTTCCGGCACCGGCGATGGTGACGAGGTCGGCAACGTGGTCGAGCGGCACCGCCGTCACCGGCATGTCCCGGTAGTTCAGCTCACCGAGGAGGATGTCGGCCGTCCATGTGGCGGCCAGCACCGGATCGACCTTTGCGGCCAGGGCCTCGTAGAACTCCGCAAGACGGAGATCACCTGTGAGGGTGCGGGCATGGTTGAGCGAGATGCCGAACTCTGCCATAAAACGGTCGCGGCGTGCGTCCGGGAGTTCGGGAAGAGGGATCTGTTCCAGCCAGTCCGTCACCCGCAGGGGGCGGAGGTCGGGTTCGGGGAAGTAGCGGTAATCGGTCTCGCTCTCCTTGGACCGACCGGCGGTGGTGACGCCGCGGCCCTCCTGGAAGTGGCGGGTCTCCCGCTGCACCGCCATCCCCCGGCGGATCAGGCTTTTCTGCCGGGTGATCTCGAAGGTGAGCGCTTTCTCGACACCCTTGTACGAGGTGATGTTCTTCACCTCGACCCGTTCCGATCCCTTGATGGAGATGTTGGCGTCGACACGGAGCGCCCCATCGCGCTCCCCGTCGAAGACGCCGAGATACTCAAGGGTGGCGCGGAGTTTATTCAGGAAACGGCGCGCCTCCTTTGGCGACCTGAGATCGGGTTCGGTGACGATCTCGATGAGCGGGATGCCGGAACGGTTGTAGTCCACCAGCGTGTAGGCCGCTCGCCCGGCGCCCCCCTTATGCACGAGTTTGCCCGGGTCCTCCTCAAGATGGATCCTGGTGATCCGCACGCGTTTTTCGCCCTCCTCCCCTTCGATGTCAAGATGGCCCCAGACCGCGAGGGGACGGTCGTACATCGTGATCTGGTAGCCCTTCGGGAGGTCGGGGTAGAAGTAGTTCTTCCGTGCAAACTCCGACTCTTCGGGCACCTCAAGGTTGAGGGCCTTTGCGACGCGCAGGCCGTACTCGACGGCCTTATTGTTGATCATCGGGAGGGCGCCGGGAAGGCCGAGGCAGACCGGGCAGACGTGGGTGTTAGGGCCATCGGTCTTGTAGTCGGTCGAACACCCGCAGAAGAGTTTTGTGCGGGTGTTCAGCTGGCAGTGGATCTCAAGACCGATGATCACGTCGGTATGGGTGCTCATTTCCGCACCCCCTCATAGGCGAAGGCGGTGTCGACAATACGCTCCTCTTCGCAGTGCCGTCCGATGATCTGGAGGCCGACGGGCAGGCCTCCGACATCGCCGCAGGGGACTGAGATGGCCGGCACCCCGGCGAGATTTGCGGGGACGGTCAGGATATCGGCAAGATACATGGAGAGGGGATCGGTCTTCTCCCCGAGGGCGAAGGCCGTCGTCGGCATGGTGGGGCCGGCGATCACGTCCACGTCACGGAACAGTCGGGCGAAGTCCTCACGCACGTTTGTTCTGGCAGCCTGCGCCTTTGAATAATACTTCCCGTAATAGCCGGCAGAGAGGGCGAAGGTGCCGAGCATGATCCGCCGCCTGACCTCGGCGCCGAACCGCTCCCGCCGGTGTTCCTGGTAGGCATCGTGCCAGGAGCGCTTCGATTCGTTTCCTGGGCCATACCGGATCCCGTCAAAGCGGGCCAGGTTGGATGATGCCTCTGAGGTGCAGGTGACGTAGTAGGCGGCCAGGGCATATTTCATGCTTGGCATCGAGCACTCGACGATCTCTGCGCCCAGCCCTTCCAGATCGCCGATCGCCGTTCTTACTGTCTCTGCCACAGAATCGTCCACTCCCTCGCCGAAGAATTCGGCCGGCACACCGATCCGCATCCCCCGGATCTCCGATGAGGGCGTGTGGGTGTAGGGGCGGTCGATCGAGGTGGCGTCCCGCGGGTCTTTCCCGGCGATGACCGAGAAGAGGCGCGAGACATCGGTCACATTCCCTGCCATCGGGCCGATTCCCTCGAGGGAGTTGGCATAGGCGATGAGGCCGTACCGGGAGACGCGGCCATAGGTGGGTTTGAGCCCGACGATGCCGCAGAATGCCGCGGGGCAGCGGATCGACCCGCCGGTATCGGTGCCGAGCGCCATCGGGACCATGCCGGACGCCACGGCGGCGGCGCTCCCGCCCGAGGAACCGCCGGGCACATGGGCGACATTGACCGGGTTGGTGGTCGGCCCGAATGCGCTCGACTCGGTCGTCGTGCCCATGCCGAACTCGTCCATATTGGTCTTGCCGACGATGGCGGCACCGGCCGCTTTGAGCAGGGACACCGCATGGGCGTCATAGGGGGGGAGGTATCCTTCCAGGATCGCCGAACCGCAGGTGGTCTGGATGCCGGCGGTGGAGATGTTGTCCTTGACGGCGACCGGCACCCCGGCGAGCGGACCGTCGCCGTGCTCTGCATTCCGGCAGATCGTGACGAAGGCGTTCCAGCGGTCGTCGGCATCAAATGCGAGGGTGCCCACCTACATCACCTTCGGAGCCCTGATGTAGCCGTCTTCAGACTCCCCGGCATTTTCAAGCACTGCGTCCGGTGTGAGGGAGGGGACGACCTCGTCGTCCCTGAAGATATTCGTCTGTTCTGCCTCGGGTCGCTCCTCGGCCTCGACCTGATCGAGGAGATCGAAATAGTCGAGGATTGCATTGAACTGACCGGTAAACTCGGCGAGTTCCTCTCTGCTGATCCCGATATCTGCAAGTATTGCGATATGTGCTACGTCTGATTCAGTAACCATGCATGTCCCAACCCATGTCAGTTAAGTACCCTTGTACCGACTTTTTATAACCATTGTGACGTGCCAGCTGCCGGATCACCCGCCAGATCCCGCTCCCGTACTGCATCGCCTTCTTCTCTCCGCCGGCGAAATCCGGCGGTATATGACGCTCTGCGACCCGCCGGAGGGGGAGTTTGCGCACACCGTTGACGATCCTCTCTGCAGGGGGGATGGCGCGGGCTGCGGCCACGACGCGCAGATCCAGGTACGGCAGCGAGAATGTAGTACTATAAGGGGATGCGACCGCCCCGTCCCGCTCCACCTGTCTGGGGAGATCGACGACGTCGGCGTCCATCATGGCGCCGGGATCTGCAGATTCGAGATAGCGGGCATACCCGCCGAAGAGTTCGTCTGCGCCCTGACCTGCCAGGACCCGCCGGTAGCCCTGCTCGTGCGCCCACCTCATCACAAAATATTCAGTGGTGGCGATGGCGGCATCGACGGGGTTTGGATTCACAAGAAGCCTGACGACCTCGGAGAGCGCCTCCTCGACCTCGGGTGCGGTGACCGTCACCACATCGCAGGGGAGGTCGAGGGCTTCGGCAAGGGCGAGGGCGCGTCGGTGGTCATGGGATCCGGTGCACCCGACGACCACGCAGGGGAGGCGTGCGAGAGCGGCGACAAGGCCAGAATCCACCCCGCCGGAGAGGGCGACGGCGGCACCCTCCACAGTCCTGAGGGCGACCGCCTCGACGATCGCCGCTTCAAGGTCGCCGGCCGGGTAGCAGGGATCGATCCGCCCGACGACTGCTCCGTTGTGGGTGAGCGTTCCTGCAGGGCAATCACCGGCAACGATCCCGAAGTGGTCGCGCCCCCGCCACCCGCCATAGGTGAACGAGAACTCGCCGCCGAAGCGCAGGGCGGCACGGGGGTCCTTTGAGAGGATGGACTGCACCTCCTCACCGGCGAGGCGCCGCCCGCCGCACTCGATCCATCCGCTCAGGGCGAGGTCTGGCATGCCGCTCCTCCGGGTGACTGCTGGATCTCCGTCATATCCTGAGAAGATGGGGGCTGCACCATAATGATAGGCACGATCCCGGACATCTGGCACCCCATGCACAAAATGGAAAAGACTTACGCTATCCTGTGCCACTCAGTTATGATGTTTCTGAGTGAAAAGACACGGGAGGCCATTATCAGCACGATGTACGCCTATGCCTCGGCCTACAGCCGGATGGACGTTAATGGCGTCATGGAACTGATGGCGCCCGAGGTCATGGCGATCGGGTCAGGAGAGGACGAGTGGCTCGAAGGGCGGGAACAGGTGCAGGCCGGCACGGAACGGGACTTCTCAGAGTGCGAAACGGTCTCGATCGAATACGGTGACCTGCGGATCGCCGCCGACGGTATCATCGCCTGGGTGGCGACACCCTTTGAAATCACGGCGATCGCCGGGGGCAGGATGCAGGTGTTCCGGGGCCGCCTGACCGCAGTGCTGATGGACACATGGGAAGGCTGGCGTTTTGTCCAGATGCACTTCTCGTTTCCCAATGCGGATCAGGAGGAAGGGCGGTCGTTCCCGGTGCAGGGGTAAAGGGATCCCGGCTGATCCTGCCTTTATCGGCCGTCTTGCCCATCCTCAAAGAGCCCGTAATGCTTTTTCAGCATTTCGTGCACCTTTTTCGATTCGAGCCAGCCCTGATCAAGCCGGTCCACCAGCTCATCGATCTCTGATAAGAAGGGTTGAATCTTCTCGGCAAGATCTGGATCTTTCAGGAGCACCGTACCGAGTATCATCTGGAGGGGGTTTCGTATCTCGTCATTCAATATCGCAAGTTTTTCCATATTTTTCTCAAGAGATATCACCGATTCCTGATACATCGTCATGTCTCGTGCAACGGCAAGGAGCAATTCGGCGTCACTCCCGAGCGGCACCGGCCTTATATGGACATTGAACCAGCGGGATTCTTCCCCTTCAGAGGTGCGGATCAGAAAATCGGTTGTCCCCTGTTCCTGTACCTGATGAATGCCCTCCATCAGGTGTTCTGTCAGGTCGCCGGAAAAAAACGATTTGAGATTGCACCCGATGACTGAACATTGGGTATTGCCGAAATAGTCCAGACCCGCGCTATTCATATACCGGATCTCACCGTGTGTGCTGGTCATCAAAATGATGTCATCGGATGATTCGGCCAGGATCTTATATTTTTCCTCTGATTCTCTGATGCTGCGCTCGGCCATTTTATAGTCGCTATAATCAATAAAAGACTCCAGAAGAAGAGGTTGATCAAAAAATTTGAATTCACTCACGCTTTTCAGAATGGGGATATGGTTGCCGAAACGGTCGACCAGAATACGTTCCGAACGGTCGAGCGTTTGATGCCTATCAAAAATTGGGCATGCATCCTTATCTGCGGGACAGAGGGCTTCATAGCAAATTTTACCGGACAGTTCGGCTGGAGAAAGACGTTTCATCAGGTTCAGGGCCTCTCGGTTTACAAATCTGATGACTTTATTGTGGTTAACGATGACAATCCCGAACGGCAGGGCATCGAGGAGTTCCTGATATTTTCTGCGTAGATCTGAAAAATTATAGATGTACAGTGCCACTCCTGTAATATTCCCGATAGGGTCTCTGATCGGACACAGGATCTCTTCTATCCAGTGTTCACCTATTTCAACATTCATTGTTACGGATTTTCCGGAGAAACTCTCTTTTAACGCCTCCAATAAATCCTCTGAAAAGGGATCCCGGCCGATCAGATCCTCTATCGACGTGCCGATCAGGTCGTCGGCTGACCGGTTTATTCTCCTGGCGGCCTCCTGGTTGATCGACCTGACGGCATACGTCCTGTCGATCAGGACGATGCCGACAGAAGGAATATCCAGAAGTTTATTCAGGGTTTTTTCATGCTCTTTCGCACCCTGTTCTCTCCTGTATTTATTGAGGGCGAAGGCGACGACGACACGGACGGTATCCGGATCAGAGTTACGGTGCATATACCCGTAGGGGGTTGCCGATACCGCCCTCTCGCTATCGATCCCGCCTCCGGACAGAAAAACAACCGGGATGCTGTATCGGGATCCAATCGTGATTGCAGTCTGGACTCCGTCCGGGTCCCCGTCCATGTCTGCATTGATGATCATGAGTTCGGGACTGAGGCGTTCTGCCGCTTTGGTTGCCTCTGCTCCATGGGTGACGATCTCTGGCACCTCATATCCTGATGATATGAGGATATGTCTGAGATGCTCTGCAGCCTCGACATTGTCGTCAACCACTGCGATCACATTATGTACCACTGGAAATACTCCTGAAGATCCGAGAGACGGGATTGACTGGTATAGAGTGGGTTCACCCCATATTGATATATGCCGACTTGTTGTTGGGGTTTTTTATCCCTCTTTACAGGTGTTATGTGAAAAATATTCGCAATTATTTTTGTATATCCGTATCAGGGAGTTCTATGCTCAGCTGTTCTGTCTCTCTCTTTCAGCAGTCCCCTGATAGTCTAAAAAATCATCATATCCATGCACATCCTCTTCTTCCGGTCTTATGCGCTTATGTCGGTGTCGGCAGCGGGCATCAGAAGAATATTATGGAGGGGGATCTGGCGATCAGGCCTAAAGGGGGGTGAGTTTTGCGATCACCCGCTCCACCTGCTCGACCGCCGTCCCGATATACTGTGCGGGATCGAGGAGGGCAGCGATCGCATCGGCGCTCAGGAGAGCGGCGACATCCGGATTTTCCGCGAGCAATCCCGCAATCGGACGCCCTTCTGCAAGCGCCGTCATACTCGCCACGCGCACCGCCTCATGCGCCTCCTGCCGTCCCATGCCGCTCCTGGTCAGTTCGATCATCACCGACTCGGCGAGGTTCACGCCGTGGAGGAGGTTGAGGTTGCGTTCGATGTTCTCCTCCCTGATATTCAGTCCGTCGATGACCCCGATCATCAGGTTGAGGATGTGATCGGCGAGCACCGATGCCTCGGGGAAGACCACCCGCTCGCAGGAGGAGTTCGTCAGGTCGCGCTCGTCCCAGAGGGTGTTGTTCTGGAGGGCCGGTTCGACCATCGCCCTGACGATCCGGGCCAGTCCGCAGACCTGCTCGCTCTTGATCGGGTTGCGTTTGTGCGGCATCGTCGAGGACCCTACCTGTTTCTTCCCGAAGGCCTCCTCCACCTCGGCGATCTCGGTCCGCTGGAGGGACCGGATCTCGACCCCGATCTTGTCCAGGGTGGTCGCCATGTTTGCAACAAACATCACGTACTCCGCATAGCGGTCGCGGGAGATCACCTGATTGGAGACGTCCACGGGCTGGAGATCGAGGCGGCGCATCATGCCCGCCTGCACGGCCGGACCCTTCGGCCCCATCGCCGCCTGCGTCCCCACGGCGCCGGTCATCTGGCCGACGGCGACGCGGGGGCGCATCTCGCGGAGGCGATCGATGTGCCGCCCGATCTCGCTTGCCCAGATGGCGAACCTGAGCCCATAGGTGGTCGGCACGCCGTGCTGACCGTGGGTGCGCCCGACACAGACGAGGTGTTTCGTCTCGTCCGCACGCCTGAGCAGCACGGCAAGCAGACGGTGGAGTTTCACCTCGATGATCTCCATCGCCTCCTTCATCTGGAGACCGGTCGCCGTATCCAGGATGTCGTTGGATGTGGCGCCATAATGGATCCACCGTCCCGCATCGCCGCAGACCTCGGTGACGGCCTTCACGATCGCCATCATGTCATGGTTGATCTCGGCCTCGATCTCCTTTGCCCGCGCAAGCGATGCCTGCCCGGCACAGGCAGCGATCGCCGCCGCCGCTTCGGCCGGGATCATGCCCTCCTCCGCTTCCGCCTCTGCAAGAGCGACCTCGGCGGCAACGACCGCTGAAAACCTTTTTTCCTCTGACCAGACGGCCTTCATCTCCGGGGTGCCGTACCGGTAATCGATCGGGTGAATCGCCATGGGGAACAGTATGGACGTCTGGCGATAAAAGGGGGTGGTGCGTGAGGGTGCCGGACCGCCCCTTCAGGTCTGGCGGGTGCCGCTGCTCTCTCCTCTTCTCTCCCGGACGCTGAGGTCCCCGGCGATCTCAAGGGTCGTGCTCGCGATCCTGATGCGGTCGTTCCCGTCGATCTCATCCAGGATTGCACGGCTGATCCGGTCCCGCTCCGCCCGGCGCCCCCAGACGCCGGTGACATATCTGAGGGTGAGACTCACCCAGTTGTCGGTGAGCGTCACATAGACGGCCGGTTCGATCCCCTGCTCGAGGAGATAATATTTCCCGCCGGCCTGGACAATCGCCTCTCCCGCACCCTGTACGGCGTCGGCCGTTTCTTTCTCAGCAATAGAGCGGATCAGTTCGATCGCCTCTCCGACACTGCTGTCATAGGTGATCGGGACGGTGATCTCGTCCCAGACGAAGGTATAGTCCTTTGTATAATTCTGGACCGTCCCGGAGAGCACCTGCCCGTTCGGGACGATCGTGATCCGCCCGCTCGGCTGGTCTCCGCCGACCCATCCGCCGAGTTCCATCAGGGTGGTGCTCATCAGACCGATATCGATGACGTCGCCGATGGAGTCGTCGATCTCGATCCGGTCGCCCACGGTATAGACTCCAGAAAGGAAGAGGACGATGCTCCCGACAAAATTCTTAAAGAAATCCTGCAGGGATATGGCGACGCCGGCCCCGATGATGCCGTAGGCGACGATGAGGCTCTGGGGGTCGTCCACCCAGATGCGCACCCCGATGACCACGACTGCTATGGCATAGAGGACTGAAACCGCCTTCCTGAACGAATAGCGCACTTTTGCGTCTTTGATGGTCCGGGCGAACACCCGTTCAAGCACGATCCTGAGGACGAGATAGGCGATCAGGACGGCAAGCAGGGTGAGTGCGATGCGGTATATGGTCGTATCCGGGTAGAAGGAGTGCGCTGTCCATGCCGCCATCGTCAGCGTCAGCAGTATGAGAAATTTCAGGAGATCGCCTGCCGCCATGTGCTTCAGTTGTTCTGTTGGGATGTAATGCTTCCTCTCTGATCCAAGATTCCATATTGGGCGGGCGCATAGTAGTATGCGGATGGATCGACTCAGCGAATGGTTCCCCTATCCGGAGTTCCGCCCGAACCAGCGGGAGATGCTGTCTTTTGCCGCTGAAACTGCCAGGGACGGTGGCATTGCCCTGATCGATGCTCCCACCGGAAGCGGCAAGTCGAGTGTGGTATCGGCCCTCCTCTCTGAGGCGAACGGACGGAAGGTGATCGTTGCCGTCAGGACCATCTCACAGCTCTCCACATTTATCCGTGAGCTGGCGCTGGTGCGAAAGATGCAGCCCTCCCTGACCTTTTCCTATCTTGTCGGAAAGGGCTCGATGTGCCCGCTCGGGGGAGAAGGGGATCCCTATCGGCGGTGCGAGGGGGTGAAGGCCTTCTCCTCTTCACTGATGCGTGAACGGGCCTATAAGGGCTCGCTTGTGCCCGCCGAGGACAGGGTGATCCAGGACCAGATCCGGCGGATGGACCGGGATCATCCCCTTCTCTGCCCCTATTATATCCGGAGCCGCACCTTCGTGAAGGGCGATGAGGAGAGCGGGCTGAGGCTTGCGCCATCCCATGCGATCCGGAACAAGGCCGAACGCGTGAAGAAGGAGGCGATCCCGCCCGAAGACCTGGTCTCCTTCTGTGGCGGTCTCTGCCCGTACGAGACGATGATGCAGGCGGCCCGGGGCGCCGACGTCCTCATCTGCAATTTCCACCACCTCTTCAACGACGAGATCCGGGACCAGCTCTATACGGCACTCGACGTCGAGCCAAAGGACGTTCTTCTGCTCATCGACGAGGCCCATAACTGTGGTGATGTGGTCACCGGCATCCAGAGTGTCGTGCTCGAGGACCGGCACCTTGAGGCGGCGATGACCGAACTCTCCCATCTCTCCCGCACGATGAAGGACGTGAACGCCGTCCGTCAGGTGGTGCCGAATATCGTCCGTTTTATGGAGGCATTGCAGCGTTCTGAGAAGGGGGAGGACTGGTTTGATCCGTCGATCTTCCACAGGATGGTGATCGGCGGGACGCTCTACCGGGGGCTCGAGGAGATCGTCGCCGACCTCTCGAAGATCACCGAACGGATCCTTGAGAAGAACAAGAACGCCGGGGTGTATAAGGAGAGTGCGATCGAACGACTCACCGGGTTCATGTATCGCGTCTATCGGGCCGGTGCGGACCCGACCTTCCTCACCCTCTACCGCTCCTCGGAGGGGAGGGTCGAACTGGAGGTGCAGAACATCGATCCCGGCGAGAAGATGCAGACGATCGGGCAGGCGCACTGGGGGTGCGTACTGATCTCCGGCACCCTCTCCCCGCTCGACGCCTACCGGAAGTACTACTTTGGCGACCTGCCGGTCAGGACGCTCTCGCTGCCGAACAGTTTTCCGCGGGAAAACCGTCTGATCGTCTGTGCAAAGGACGTCACCACCGCCTTCCGGATGCGGCGGAACAAGGAGAACACCGCCAGAATCGTCGCCTATATCAAGACCTTCGCGCGGGTGCGGGGGAACCTGGCGGTCTATTTCCCATCCTACCAGATCCTCAACACCTATGCCGATGCCTGCGGGGGCCGGATCAACGGAAAACAGGTCTATGTCGAACCCAGGGAGGCGTCAGAGGCGACCGCCGCCCTGCGCGAGTTCATCTCACTGCCCGAACGCGGACGTGCTGGCATCCTCTTCGCGGTCTGCGGCGGAAAATGGAGCGAGGGGCTCGATTACCGGGGGGAGATGCTCAGGGGGGCGATGGTCGTCGGTCTCCCCCTTGCCCCCTATACCAGCGTCCGCCGCATGGTGATCGAGTACTATGTGCACAAGTTCGGGCGGGAGGGCGAGTTCATCTCCTACACCCTCCCGGCGATCAACCGGGCCCTGCAGGCGCTTGGACGGGTGCTGAGGACGCCTGAGGACAGCGGCGTGCTTGTGCTCGCCGAGGAGCGTTTTCTGGAACCGGCGGTCAGCACCGGTCTTCCGCCCTGGATGCAGGAAGAGACAGAGCGATGTGACCTGGAGCGGTTCAGGACTCTGGTGAAGCGATGGTCGTGAACGAGGGGAGTTGCCCGCTCGGGTTGTGGCATGTGCATGTGGTCTGGAGCGGCGATGTGGTCATGCAGGTCTGTTTTCTCCGCACCCCTGCCGCTGAACGCGCTCCTCGTGCGTTTATTCGCTATTGCGCCGGCGAAACCGATGCCCTTCGAGAGTTCAGGACTCCTGCCACCGATGGGGATACGGTCTATGCCCGCATCTATCGGGTCGTGCAGGCGATCCCTGCCGGGCAGACGCGATCCTACGGGGAGGTCGCCGCCATGGTGGGCACCTCGCCGCGGGTCGTCGGAAACGCCATGCGGTCAAACCCGACACCCCTCGTTGTGCCATGCCACCGGGTGGTTGCGAAGGGGGGCATCGGCGGGTTCTCACCCTCGGTAGACCTCAAGCGGGCACTGCTTGCGCTCGAGGGTGTGAGGGTATGAGTTATGGGATATGCAGGCGAACTATGGGGAGTGACTGAGCGATGAAAGTGCTGATACTCGGTGCGGGGGCTGTCGGACTCTCGCTTGCGGCACGTCTGTCCGGAGTATGTGATGTCCGTGCGGTCTGCAGGAAGCGCCACGCCGATGCGATTGCAGAGAGGGGATTTCGGCTCACCGGTCTCTGGGGCGAGGGGACCTTCCGCTTTCCGGCATCTGAGGACGTTCCGGCAGGGGAGCACTTTGATTACATCTTCATTACGGCAAAGTCGCTGGCCACCCGTTCTCTCTGTGAGCAGTTTGCCGGTGTGATCCGCGGCACCGAGACGATCAGCCTTCAGAACGGGCTTGGAAACGAGGAAATAATCTCCGAATACACCGATCGGGTCATCGGGTCGACGATCATCACCGGTTTTGAGTGGAAGGGCGATGCCAGCGTCCATGTCTCGGTCGTCGGCGGTCCGATGAAACTCGGGCGGTTCCCCGACGGGCTGGATGCGCCGGTGGAGGATCTTGCCGCCCTCATCACGGCCGCGGGCATACCGGTTGAGGCGAGTGCCCATGTCCGGGGCGACATCTGGGCGAAGACCCTGTATAATTCGGCCTTAAACCCCCTCGGTGCGCTCATGAATGTGCCGTATGGATCCCTGCTCCATCCGTCGGTATGGGGCGTGATCAGCGGTGTGGTGCACGAGGCGTTCGAGGTCATGGCCGCGGAAGGTGTCTGTCTGCCCTGGTCGAATGCCACCGAATATCTTGCCCATCTCCACGACGTCCAGGTGCCCGATACTGCGGGTCACCATGCGTCGATGCTCCAGGATATCAGGCGGGGAAATCCCACCGAGATCGATTTCATGAACGGGGCGATCGCTGAGAGGGCGAAGAAACGCGGGATCCCCGCACCCTACAACGACTGCATTACGCGGCTCGTGCACTTCCGCGAGTCGCTCTCGGAGACATAGGTATGCGGACGGGGATTGTGCTTGTCGGCGGTGAGGCGCGTCGGGCCGGAGGAATGGAGAAATATTTTTTTGAAGTCTGCGGCCGCACCTTCATCGACCGATTGCTCGAGACCCTCCGAGGGGTGGTCGACGAGATCGTCATCGTCGCCCGAGACGAAGAGCAGTGCAACCGTTTCGCCCCCTATTCATATGTGCGGTGCATCCCTGATCTGAGAAAGGGTCTTGGCCCCATCGGGGGACTCCATGCCGGGTGCCTTGCCGCGCACGGCGATCTGCTGTTTGTCGTCGCCTGTGATATGCCCTGTATCAACGGAGATGTGATTGAGGTGCTTTTCAGTACACTCGGTGAACGGGATGCCGTCATACCCCGCTGGGACGGAGAGATGTACGAGCCCCTCCATGCGGTCTATCGGCGCTCCGCACTGCAGGAATATCTTCGGGAGCATGAATCCCTCTCCCTCCGCTCCATGGTCGACAGTCTTGATGCCGTTTTTCTGCCGGTGGAGTCGTTCAGGTCAATTGACCCCGACCTGCTCACCTTCACAAACATCAATCATATCCATGATCTTGAGCGCTTCCGCATGGAGATGGAGGGGGTCATCCATAAAGAGGTCGCGAACACCGACTCTCCTCTCTAAGATCCAGGGGCTGATATGAGGAGGTGGATCCCCAGAAAAATAGCGGGTTAAGAAGAGGTATCCTTCAAGTCTCCGTTTTTTCCTCTTTTATCTCCCCCTCCGGGCGGGCCGAGGGGAAATAGACCTTCCTTCCCGTCGCATCCCGCGTGTATTTGCCGAACTCCGACTCCAGGATATCGTCGCCGGTGAAGATCGGACCGTCGCGGCAGACCCTGAGACCATGGGGGTCCATCGAGCAGGACCCGCAGATGCCAAGCCCGCACTTCATATAGCGGTGGAGGGAAAACTGGCCTCGATCGGCGATACCGGCCCTCTTCAACCGTTCGAGAACCTTCACCATCATGATCTCCGGGCCGCAGACACAGATGTGATCGAACTCGTCGAGGTCGATCCCGTCCATCAGGTCGGTCACAAATCCGTGGTGCCCCTCGGTCCCGTCGTCCGTTGCAATGTGGAGGTTGCAGGACGAGGCGATCACCGGCGCAAACAGAATCTCATCCCGTGTGCGGGCGCCCAGCAGGAAGGTGCTGACCTTACCGGCCGTGGTGAGGTTCAGGAGGGGTGCGACACCGACGCCGCCGCCGATGGCGAGGGTCTTTCCGCTCACCGTAAAGCCGTTGCCGAGCGGACCCCGCATACCAAGGCGGTCCCCGACATTCAGTCTGAACAGTGCCGCCGTTGCATCGCCGACTTCCTGAACGGTTATCGAATGCTCAGACGAAAGGGCCATCGGGATCTCGTCGTATTCCGGCACCCAGACCATCACGAACTGACCGGGCGAGGAGGGTATGCCGGGGTCGAAATAGAATGTCCGGATCGAGGGCGTTTCCGGGACAATCGCCTTGATCGTCACCGGGACCGGCATCATGGGGAGTTCAGCCATGGGCCACCCCCACGATCTCCTCTGCCGGTGTTCCGTCCTTTGTATAGAGTTTCCGTCTGATCTGGTCGAAGACGCGGATGTCGTCCATCACCGCCGTCCCGATCTCTACCGCCTGTGCACCGGCCATCATCATCTCGATCACATCGTTCGCACTCGATACCCCTCCGCAGCCGATGATCGGGATCTGGCAGGTCTCATAGAGATCCCAGACCGCCTTGACGGCGATCGGAAAGATGGCTCGTCCTGAAAGGCCGCCGCTCCTGTTTCCGAGCACCGGTCGGCGCATTTCCGTGGAGATCCGCATTCCCCGGACCGTGTTGACCGCCACAATGGCGCTCGCCCCGCCCTGTTCGGCGGCACGACCGATGGTGGTGATATCGGTGACATTCGGAGTGAGTTTCACCCAGACCGGCACACCATGGGTGGCCACGGCCCGGGTGCACTCGAGAACGGTCTCGGGATCGGTGCCGATCGCCGCCCCGTAGCCGGCGGCATGGGGGCAGCTGACGTTCAGTTCAAAGCCGCGGGCGTGTCCGGCAAACCAGCCGGCCACCTCCCTGAACTCGTCGGGATCCTTGCCGAAGATACTCACGATCACGGGTTCGTCCTTGAGGGATTCGATCTCCCCGGTGAACTCCTGTGAGGGGTTTGGAAGCCCCATCGCATTCAGGACGCCGCAGTCGGTCCTGATCAGGCAGGGGCCGTGGTGGCCGGACGCCGGTTCGGGTCCGATGGACTTGGTGACCACACCCCCTGCACCGAGTTTCAGTATCCTCTTCAGCGATGCCCCGGTCGTCCCGAGCACTCCGGCAGCCAGGATCAGGTGGTTGCGCAGGTCCACCCCGCCCACGGTAATCTCGCCAGGCTGAAGGGTTATCATCCAAAAGAGATTGTGGTTATTTATTATTAGCATACCCATAGAAGGATCATATGACCAGCCTCGCAGTGATCGGCACCGGACGGGTCGGCGGTGAAGTGGCCTTCCTATCTGCTGCGCTGGGGCTATTCGACGAGATTGTTGTGTGTGACGCCGTCAAGCCCCTCGAACGCGCGCAGGTGCTCGATCTCTCCCATGCCGCCTATGATGTGACCGTGGAGACCGATCCCCTCCTGATGCGGGATGCGGACGTATGTGTGTTCGCCGCCGGACGGCCCCGCTCTCCGGATACAAAGACGAGGGCAGACCTTCTGAGTGCAAACATCCCGGTGCTAGACGACTGCTGCAGACATCTCCCGTCCTTCGGGGGGGTCCTGATCACCATCACCAACCCGATGGACATGAACAACTACTACCTGCACCGATGCCTTGATCTCGAACCTTCACGCTGCATCGGCTTTGGCGGGCAGCTGGACAGCGCACGGTTCGGCTGCAGGATTGCCGCGGAGGGTATCGGCGGCACGGCGACGGTGCTCGGTGAGCACGGCGAGCATCAGGTGCCGGTCTTCTCAAGGCTGGATACGCCGGTGCCGGAGGGGCAGCGGGAAGAGATCCTGCGTTTCCTGCAGGGGGCAAGCATGGAGGTGATCCGCGGCAAGGGGGGAACCGTCTTTGGTCCTGCAGCACATGTGGTCAGGTTGATCGAGGCGGTGCTCGGCAGGAGGAGCAGCGAGGTGATCCCCTGTTCGTGCATCGTCGATGGCGAGTATGGTTATTCCGGGCTTTCCATTGGTCTTCCGGCCATGATCGGAAAGGAGGGGATCACCCGAATCGTCGAATGGGACCTGGACGCATGGGAGCGCCGGAAACTCGATGAAGCGGCGATGTTCCTCCAGGAAATCTGCAGGGATCTGGATGTCTGATTCTCAGGCGACGCTCATACCGGCCGAACCCGAGGGGATCAGGATCGGGATCAACCAGGTGGAATACTCGGTCACCGGGACAGGTCCGGTGATCCATATCTTCGGGCGGCGGCCCGACGGAGGGGCGGTGCACCTGCAGGTGACGGGCTTTCGCCCCTATCTCTATGTGCCGGCAGAGGAGACAGAGCGAAAGCGGCTCCCCTCCCAGGTCACCGGTATTGATGACGCCTCCTACCGTTCGATAAAGGGCGAGGACCTCCGCCGCCTCTATGTTAGCAGGCCGACCGATGTCCGCGACATCAGGAACCTGTTTTCCCGTCACTTCGAGGCGGACATCCCGTTTGCGACGCGCTATATGATCGATGCCGGTCTCACCGGCGGCGTTTCGGTCCCCTCTGAGATCTCGGATTATACCGCGGTGGTGACGGAGGACGTCGATGCACCGGCGAGGCTGTGTTTCATCGATATCGAGTGCGAGGACATCCGGGGGTTCCCCGAACCCGGACGGGACGCCATCATCTGCATCACCTGCTGGGACTCCTTCGAGGCGTCCTATACCACCTTCCTGCTGTGTTCGTCCGGCACCGCACCGGATTTCTCAGAACGCTGGACGGAACAGAACGGCTGCCTCTGGAAGGGGAAGGACGGACATGTCGTCTGCACCTATGAGAGCGAGGAGGCGATGCTGCGGGCGTTTGTGGCCTATATCCGGGAAAAAGATCCGGATATCCTCTCCGGCTGGAACTTTACCGATTTCGATTTTCCCTATATCACACAGCGGATGGAGACGCTCGGGCTTGTGCCGTCCGACCTCTCCCGCCTCCCCGGCATGACAGAACGGGCGGCGGTGCGCGGCAGGGCGCTCTTTGACCTCCTGACCGCCTACAAGAAACTTCAGCCGAGTCAGAAGGAGTCCTACAGGCTCGACGCCATCGCCGAAGAGGAGATCGGGGAGCGGAAGGTCCGATATACCGGGACAATCAGCGACCTCTGGCACGATGACCCTGTCCGGCTTGTGGAGTACAACACCACCGACGTCGAGCTCTGCGTGCGGATCAACGAGAAGAACAGTATTGTTGATTTCTACCGGATGATCGCCCGCTATGTGGGTGTCCCCCTCGACCGGACCCTGAACTCCTCGAACGTCATCGACATCTACATCCTCAGAAAGGCGCACGGCCGTTTTGTGCTCCCCTCGAAGGGGAATGTGGTCGCTGACGAGTTCGAGGGTGCGACGGTCTTTGAACCGACCCTGGGGCTGAAGGAGAATGTGGTGGTGCTCGACCTCAAGTCCCTCTACCCGATGGCGATGATGACTATCAACGCCTCGCCCGAGACAAAGGACCCGCAGGGGGAACTCCGGGCGCCAAACGGGATACGCTTCAGGAAGAGCCCGGACGGGCTGACGCGGAGCATCATCGCCGAACTGATGGAGGAGCGGGACGACCTGAAACGGCGGCGCAACGCCCACCCCTATGGATCGGACGCCTATACCCTGCTCGACCTGCAGCAGGGCGTGATCAAGGTGATCATGAACACCTATTACGGTGTCTCCGGCTATTCGCGGTTCCGCCTCTATGACCGGGAGATCGGCGCCGCCGTCACCTCGGTTGGGAGGGCGATCATCGGGCACACGCGTGAGGTGATCACCGCCATGGGGTACGCGGTGATCTATGGCGACACCGACTCCTGCATGGTGGAGCTCCCGAAGGGCGACCTGGAGGAGACGATCCGGATCGCCCGCTCCATCGAGGAACGCCTGAATGGGAGCTATTCAGAGTTTTCAAAGCGGGTGCTGAACGCCGATCGCCACTACTTCTCCATCAAGTTCGAGAAGGTCTATGAACGCTTTTTCCAGGCCGGACGGAAAAAGCGCTATGCCGGTCACCTTGTCTGGAAGGAGGGGGTGAGCGCCGACACGATCGATATCGTGGGCTTTGAGATGCGGCGGAGCGACTCGCCGCAGATCACGCGCGAGGTGCAGCAGCACGTGATGGAGCTGATCCTGAAGGGTGCGGGTCTATCCGAGGTGAAGTCATACCTCGGCGGGGTGATCCGGACCTACCGGCGGGGCGGCTACTCGCTCGACGAGGCCGGGATTCCGGGCGGGATCGGCAAGGCGCTTGAGGAGTATGAGACAAAGGACGCCCATATCAGGGGGGCGATCTATGCCAACACCCATCTCGGCACCGATTTCAAACGGGGCAGCAAGCCAAAAAGGGTGTATATCAGTCATGTCTCGGCAAAATATCCGCAGACCGATGTGATCGCCTTCGAGTATGCCGATCAGGTGCCCCCTGAATTCGTGGTGGACTGGGAAACGATGCTTGAAAAGACGATCCGGCAGCCGATCGAACGGATCATCGAGGCGCTCGGCTGGAGCTGGCATGATGTGGACCCTACCAGGACGACCCTGTTTGATTTCTGATCCCTCTCAGGATGCTCGTTTCAGCTCCTTTTTCCGGTCGTCCCCGCTGATCCGCATCAGCAGATCGAATCGGGGGTAGTCATGGACACAAACAGGCAGCTCTTTCTCATCCTCTTCGTCTCGGTGTTTGCGGCGATGCTCGGTCTCGGGATCGTCGCCCCGCTCCTGCCGATCTATGCCGGAAATCTCGGGGCGACCGGTCTCTGGGTGGGGGTGATCTTCTCCGCCTTCGCCTTCTCGCGGGCGGTGTTCATGCCGATTGTCGGAAGTCTCTCCGACCGGCACGGCAGAAAAAAGTTCATCGCTGCCGGTCTCCTCGCCTACACCATCCTTTCGTTCGGCTACATCACCGCAGGCGATGTTCTGAGCCTCACGGTTGTCCGACTCCTCCATGGCGCCGCCTCTGCCATGGTCGTCCCGATCGCCATGGCCTATGTGGGGGAGATGGCGCAGGACGGCAGGGAGGGCGGGCTGATGGGCCGTTTCCAGGTCTCCCTCTTTCTCGGGATGGGGTCGGGCCCCTTCATTGGCGGGGTGCTCAACGACACCTTCGGTTTCAGTTCGGCCTTTATCGTGATGGCGGTGCTCACGGCATTCGCCTTTGTGATCATCCTGCTCTTTCTCCCGGAAAAATCGGTTTCTCAGGCAGAACCGTCTGGAACCGGGCGGGGGTCAATCCGATCCCTTCTCGGCATTCCTGTCGTCGCCGGCCTGCTCGCATTCACCCTCTTCAACGCCATCGGCCGGGGTGGACTGATGGTGTTTCTGCCGCTTTACGGCCCCATCCATGAGATCACCCCGTCGGAGACCGGGATCCTGCTCACCGTGAATATATTTCTGATCGCCCTTCTCCAGACGCCTTTTGGCGATATTGCCGATCGGCGGGAGAAAATCCTGCTCATTGTCATCGGTTCGGCGGTGTCGTCGGCGGCACTGGTGGCCCTGCCGTTTTCTGCATCATTTCTGGTGCTTCTGGCCCTCTCGGCCCTGATCGGCATCGGCAGCGCTCTCCAGCAACCGGCGATCATGGCGATGGTCGTGGTCGCCGGCAGGGAGCATGGCATGGGTACGGCGATGGGGGCCTACAACACGGCGATGTCTGCCGGGATGATCATCGCCCCCATTGTCGGCGGTCTGATCATGGACCTCGTCTCCATCGAATGGGTGTTTTATCTCGGAGGGCTGGTCGGATTCGGGGGCACCCTGTTATGTGCGGTGATACTCCGCCTGTGGTTCTCCGCACCCGCCTCCTGAAAATACGAAAAAATGCTCTGGGATAGGGGGGCGGTCACCACCGGATAGCATCGGTCGTCTAAAAATATGAAAAGAGAGTTCCGCTGCTGGCCTAATCCTCTGGTTCGAGGGTGAAGAGGATCGACGGCAATGCCCGTGTCCAGTTCCCGATCATCGTCCAGTCCCGTGCATCCCCGGGCACCGCCCCGGCCATCTTCATAATCTGGAGGTCGGCCTGAGACATGGTGTCAGGATCGAATTTTCCGGCAAATAAGCCTTCGGCCTGTGGCTGAACATACATCGTGACCTCGCTCATCGATGCCCTGGCCGATTTTCTGATCACATCGCTCTCCTCCTTCATCGAGTAACCGACCGCAAATATGGCGAGTGGACGGATCTTCAGATCGTTTCTGAAAAGTTTGATAAAATCGACGGCCTCAACGAGCCATTTCCCCATATATATCGGGCTGCCTGCGACAACTGCTGCATACGGGCCGATGTCCCGGACGTCCATGACATTCATGCAGTCGATTGCGAAGCCCTGCTCCTCAAGAATGCGGGCCATCGATTCCGCGATCTCCTGTGTTGAGCCATATCTGCTTGCATAGGCTATGAGAATCTTCTCTTTTGTATTTTCAGCCATTTTGTTTCCTCCCTCTCTGTCGGTTCAGCAGTTCATCTTTTTTTGCAATATATACTTTTGCCATATGGTGGGGGTGGTAGCGGAGTTTGGCCTCACGCAGACCGGGCACGCCCACATCTGATTCACGGTTGATATAGATATATTGTGCAGAAAGGCGGTGGGCCGCTTCCTGATTGACGGCCTTATAGACCCCTTCGCAGTCGGGCAGGCCCTTCTCAAAATGCACAAGGGCGGTGTCGGTATTGAGGGCGTCATAGATGCTGATCCCCCTGATCGTTTCCCCTGCACGGATAAGGAGGCCGGAAAGGTTGAGGTCCTCGAAATGGTTCATGGCGTAGATGACGGCCTCCTTCTCCCGGGCCAGCACCGGCGATTCGTCGCAATGCCGCCACTCGCACCATTTCTCGAGAAACTCCCTGACCTCGCCGAGGTTGCCATTGTCCATCGCCTCAACTGCAGGATCGCATTCGCGCCTGAAGCGGTTGAGGTGTTTTCTGATGGTCAGGAAGTGTTTTCCCGGCAGTTCCTCGAGTTCTGAGGCGAGGTAGACATAATCGGCGAAGTCCCTGTCGGAGACGAACCTGAGTCCCGGATAGAGGGAGCGAATCCATGCCAGGGTGGCCTCATCGAAGACATAGTAGGGGGCGTCGCACCCCTCCCTGGCGGCGAGATCGAGTACTTCCTCGAGTGCGTCGGGGCTGCGGGGCCCGATCGGTCCCCTGAAGGTCCTGTTGTTTTCGATGGTGCTCATGATCACAACACCGCCGTCTGTCTCCGCCCACTCGTAGTGTGCATAGTGGTTCCAGCACATCATCGTCGTGAAACTCATATCAGAATGCTGCTGGGGGTATTGTGCAAAGAGGTCCAGAAAAAAATCGCGATCTTCAAGGGTGACCGGCGAAAAATCATCTATTTTCAGCATCTGCTTCTCCAAAAAGCATTGGTATGTGCCCTTCCATGACGGAAAAGCCACTGCGTTCATAAAACGTCACCGTCCCGGGCTGGGCGATGAGCCCGATCCAGGACAGTCCGGATTCCCGGCAGTGTTCGACGAGCGCACGGAGTATGGCGCCGCCGATCCCGGAACCCCGATATTCGGGGAGGACAACGATGTCCTGCAGGTAGGCGTCAGAGCAGCCGTCGGAGATCGCCCGCCCCATCCCGACGGCCTGATCGCCGTCCACGGCCACGACAAAGCAGAAACTGCCGCTGATGAGGGGTGCAATTCCTTCGGGCGTCCACTCATCCCGCCACCACCCGCCTGCCCGGTAGAGGGCGACGATCTCCTCTGCAGGCCATGCAGAGACGATCTTCAGGATGATGCCGGAATCCGCCTTCATGCGATATCTCCCACTGCCGTTCCGTATCGGAGGTCCCGGATTATTCGAAGGCTGCAGCCGCCCGCCCGAGGTCGAAGGCCTTCAGGTTCAGCTCCTGCGTCTTCTTCGGGACCGAGCGCGCCACCGCATCCCTGAGCAATTGTTCGCCGAGCGGGAGGTGGCGGGAGGCGGCGCCGAGCATTACCACATTCCCGACAATCGGGTTTCCCGCCTCGGCGGCGAGTGCCTCGGCATCGATCACGGTGATCCTGTAACCGTCGAGGGCGGCGATGAGGTCCTCTCTTGACGGCATCTGGAGTCTGGCGGTGAAGACCGATGTGGGGACAACGGTCCGGTCGTTCACGATGATCTGCCCGTCGGGTTTGAGGTAATGGCGGTAGCGGACCGCCTCCAGCAGGTCGAGGGCGATCATCAGGTCGGCACCGCCTGCCGGGATCAGGGGGCCATGGCGCCCGCCGATCCTGACATGACTCTCGACCGATCCGCCTCGCTGGGCCATGCCGTGGGTCTCCACGCCCCGCACCGGCATCTCTCCGGCAAGACATGCGTTGCCGAGGATGTTCGAGGCGAGGATCGTTCCCTGACCGCCGATCCCGACAATCAGTACGTCATAACTGTCACTCATTTGCGTCCCTCCTTCCTTATGGCGCCGGCAGGGCAGATGGCCGCGCAGACCCCGCACCCACTGCAGAGGTCGTTGATCTCTGCCTTTTCGTCCCCGTCCTTGCCGATCGCCGGGCACCCGAAGCGCAGGCAGGCGCCGCAGGCGGTGCAGAGATCGGCGTCCACGACATAGCGGCCGCGCCTGACCCCGGACCGGCGGGAGGTGATGACGCAGGCCTGTTTTGCGATGATCACCTTTGTCCCGCTACGGTCCCGGGCGGTCTTCAATGTCTCCATCGTGCCCTGGAGGTCGTAGGGATCGACCGTCTCGACAAAAGAGGCGCCACAGGCCCGGCAGAGCGCTTCAAGGGATATCGGGACGCTCGGTTCGCCCATCGCCGTCTTTCCGGTGCAGGGGTTGGGCTGGTGACCGGTCATCGCCGTGATCCGGTTGTCGAGGACGACCAGCGTCATATCGGCGTCATTATAGACGGCGTTCAGGAGGCCCTGGACGCCGGTGTGAAGGAAGGTGGAGTCCCCGATTGTGGCGACGACCGGACGCTTTTCGCCCGAGTGGGCGATGCCGCTTCCCACGGTCACCGACGCCCCCATGCAGATGGTGGTGTCCACCGTGCCGAGCTGGAGGCCGAGGGTGTAGCACCCGATGTCCGAGGGGAAGATGCCGTCAGGGAAGACCCGTTTGATGGCATAGAACATTGCCCGGTGAGCGCATCCCGCACAGAGGATCGGCGGTCTCGGCGGGAGACCTTCGGCCGGGGCGGGGGCGCTGAAGGGGGAGGAGGAGAGGATTTTGGCCCGCACCATCGCCTCTGCAGCGGCGGCGGGGGAGAGTTCCCCTTCCTTCGGGACGGCACCATTCATCTGGCCGTGGACTTCCACCCCGCAGGAGAGCTGGCGGAGTCGCTCCTCGACAATCGGCGCCCCTTCCTCGAGCACCAGCACGAGACGGTGCTGCTGAACAAACTCCTCCATCCACTCGGAATCGATCGGGAAACAGCCGATCTTCATCAGGGAGACATCGGGGGGGAGCACCTCAGTGGCATAGGCGGCGGCGATGCCGCTTGCAACAACGGCCATTTCGCCCCGCACCTCGGCGGTGTTGTAGCCGAGGTCCATCACGGCCTTCCTGACCATGGGCTGCTTTTCATTCAGGATCCTGTGGAGGACGCGGGTGTGGGCCGGGATGACCACATACTGTCGGGGATCCTTTTCAAAGGCGCCGATGCGGTGGTCGTCTGCGATCTTCCCGAGTTCGACATCCCCCTTCGAGTGGCAGATGCGTGTGGTGGGCCGGAAGATCACCGGCAGACCGGTCTGCTCGGAGAGGCTGAAGGCGTCCTTCATCATGTCATGCGCCTCCTGAACAGAGGAGGGGTTCATGCAGGGGATCTTGGCGAAATGGGCGTAGCGCCGGGTGTCCTGCTCGTTCTGTGAGGAGTGGGCGAAGGGATCGTCTGCCGAGAGGATCACGAACCCGCCCTTCACGCCCGTATAGGCGCTCGTCATCAGGGGATCGGCGGCCACGTTGAGGCCCACATGCTTCATCGTCACGAGAGAGCGCTGTCCGCACCATGATGCGGCAAGGGCGTTCTCGAACGCCACCTTCTCGTTCACAGACCACTCGATATAGAAATCCCGGTCTTTCTGTGCCCGAAGGGTGTCGATCACCTCGGATGAGGGCGTTCCTGGATATCCGGTCGCACAATCGATGCCTGCCTCACAGCAGGCATGTGCGATGGCTTCATTGCCAAGGAGATATTGTTTCACCATATCGAACCGTCCCATTGGTATTGCTCCGGCGCCTTCTTTAAGGATGTTGTCCCGGGGCCAGAGCCAGACCCCTCTCCTGGCGGAACCTTTAAATCAAAGAGGATACAACATTTACAGGCACCAGCAGGGCCCGTAGCATAGTCGGTGGTGCACCCGGCTGATAACCGGGAGGTCGTGCGTTCGAGTCGCACCGGGCCCACTCGTAAACCTTCTTCTGTGACGTTTTCTGCTGTCTGGATTCGTGTGATCCATGATTTTTATTCGTGCTTCTGGAATATTTTGTTTGTGTAGTTGTCTCTTCCCCATGCGCCCTGAATAAAGTCTAAAGGTGCGGGAGTGAGTGTCCGTCTCTGTCCCGCGGGTCAGACCGGAAAAAACCGTCCTGGAAAAAAGATGGGATGAGGATCTGTCTGGATGGTCAGAGTGTCTCCGCCCCGTTCATATAGGGCCTGAGCGCTGCGGGTATCTCCACCGTCCCGTCCTCGAGCTGATAGTTCTCGAGGATCGCCCTGAGGGTCCGTGTCGTGGCGACGGCCGTGCTGTTGAGGGTGTGCACAAACCGCTTGGTTTCGAACTCATGGGGGTCGCGCACCCTGATGTTCAGCCTGACCGCCTGGTATGAGGTGCAGTTCGAGCACGAGACCACCTCGCGGTATGTCTCCTCCCTGGGCATCCAGACCTCGATATCATATTTTTTGGCGGCGACGGTCCCGATATCGCCGGTGCAGATCGAGACGACATGGTAGGGAAGACCGAGCCTTTTGAAGACCTCCTCGGCATTGTCCAGCAGTTCGTCGAGCAGATCCCACGAATCCTCGGGTCTGCAGAAGACGAACTGCTCGATCTTGTTGAACTGGTGGACGCGGAAGAGCCCCTTCGTGTCGATGCCGTGGGCGCCGATCTCGCGCCTGAAGCAGGGGCTGATTCCGGCCATCTTCAGGGGCAGGTCCTTCTCCTCGAAGATCTCGTCGAGGTACATCGCCGCCATCGGGTGCTCGCTGGTGGCGATGAGGTACTCGTCCTCGCCGTCGATCTTGTACATCACGTTCTCAAAGTCTGCAAGGTCGGTCACTCCCTCGTACGCCGATCTGTTCATCATATAGGGCGGCATCACCGGAGTATATCCGCGCTCCATCAGGATGTCGAGGGCAAAGCGCTGGAGGGCGAGGTCCATCAGGGCGAGGCGCCCCTTCAGGGTATAAAACCCGGAACCCGCGATCTTTGTCGCACGCTCAAAATCCGCCCAGCCCTTTTCTGCGGCGAGCGCCCCGTGGTTCTGCAGTTCAAAGGCGGGGACCACTGTTTCGCCCCACCGTTTTGTCTCCACATTCTCGGAGTCGTCTTTTCCGACCGGTACGCTCTCGTGGAGGATGTTCGGGATTCGCATCTGGTGATGCGTTATGGCCGCCTGTATCTCCTGGAGTTCGGCCTCGCCCTCCTTGATCTGGCGCGGCAGGTCGGCGGCCTCCTGGCGGAGGGCAGAGGTGTCCTCACCTGCCTTGCGTGCGGCATTGATCTCACGCCCGATGACATTGCGCCGGTTGCGCAACTGGTTTAAATTCGTCTGGATTTCCCTGCTTTTTACGTCGTTTTCGAGCAGTTCGTCCAGCAATCTCATTTTTTCCAGATCCCCTCTCTTTGTCAGGTCGGCCCTGACGATTTCGGGGTGTGTGCGGAGGAACTTCAGTTCAAGCATATGCAACCCTTTTCTCGTATATGGCGCATTGTGAATAAAACTGATTCACGTTTGTGGTTCCAGCAGGGATCTTCTGCACAGATCCCGTCCTTTTCAGGTAGACGCGGGGATGGGCGGGGTGTCTGTCATGATCGGGTGGCGATGCCCTGATCCACAAAACGAATGGAATATACCCTCCGGGTGAGAGGAGGATCTATGTGTCTTTTGCGGATTGTGGGTGCTCTCCTCTTCCTGCTGCGGTGTGTGGTATCGATCGCCTCCATGGTGATCATGATTGTCGGGCCCTTCCGCATCCTGAGTGTCCTTGTGAGGGTGGTGCCCACCTCCTGTGCCGGACCCGCCGCACCCCTCCTGTTTGTGCTCAAAAAGGTTCTCTGAACGCCGGGATCAGGGGGAGTGATCTCTCCTGCATTTCCCCCTGATCGATATGTGGGTGTATTTTGGCCCCAAATTTTGTTTTAATTAGAACCTGGCAGAAATAAATTGTAATTATTCTCTAAATGCGGGCGATTAAAAAATAATCTATATATGTTATTGAGTAAGTTTTACTCATTGTATTGATTATTTTCCTGTGGGCTCGGGCGAGCAGATGGCGCTGCCTCAGATCCGGTGCGGCAAAAAACTGTCGGCCCTCAGGGCTTCAATACGATCAACTGGAATGCCGATAACAGTGCGGAAGGTGGAGAGTGATATGATCCGGTCGTGGTGGAGGAATACCGGTGTCCTGGGGGCATCCGTTGCGACGTTTATCATCGCCGAGGTCATGCTCTATCTCTTCTCTTCTGAACAGGCACTGCTGATTGCAAACCTCCTGTTCCTCGTCATTGTCCTCCTTTCTGTTCGTTACCCGGAGCATGCAACGGTGCTCTCGGGCATCATCGGTTGTGTCTATCTGTGCCTAGCAGTCGTCCTGATCCCGGTCCCTGATATATCCTCCTATATCTCGTTGATAATGCAGGGGGTTGTCTTTGCCTCGGCGGGCACGGTCATATCCTCTTATATCCTGACGCTTGAGAACAGCGATATCAGGTATCGAGAGATCTTTGATCGCGCCCTCTGCGGCATCTGCATCGCCGACCGGCGATGTATGTATCCTCTCGAGTATAACCGCCCTTTTGCCGCCATCCGTGATGGTGACCCCGATTCCCTCACGCGGGAGATCATCGTTGCACTGCAGGAGGGAGGCGGCATGGATGGCGATGACACTCTCTCGACGATCAACAGGGAGATCGCCGTCGGGGAGCAGAGCGGGAAAATTAAACACCTCCTTGTTTCAACCGCCCCCCTTGCCGGCGAACGGATATTGATCCAGTGCACTGACATCACTTCTCTCAGGGAGACGGAAAAAGATCTGAAATTGAGCCAGGAACGTCTCAGTCTGGCGGTGGAGGGTGCTGGTGTTGAAATATGGGACTGTGACCCCATATCGGGCACCATGGAACTCGGCTCTGACCTGACCTCCCTGAAGGATTGGGGAGATGGAGAGGCCTCCATCCCGATTGCGGCATGGATGGGCCGGATCAACCCGGACGACCGTGAGGTCGTTGAACAGGGTATCAGGGATCACCTGGAGGGGAGGCATCCCGAGATCAGATGCGAGTACAGGCTCAAGAATGGCGACGGCGGATGGCGGTGGATCCAGTCCTCCGGACGGGTGACAGAGTGTTCCGATGACGGAACACCCCTTCGCATCACCGGCATTCATCTGGACTCGACTGAATCGGTGACCATCAGGGGGGCGCTCAGGGCCGCAAACCATAAAAATGCCATCCTTGCCGGTATCAGTCGGCATGATATTCTCAATCAGGTTACCGCCATGCTCGGGTATCTCCACCTTCTTGAGGAGCGGATCGTCGCTGATGCGGTGGGAGGGCAATATCTCAGGAGCCTGAGGGATCTCTGTCTGCTGGTCAATCGTCAGACCGTCGTCTCCGGTGAACTCTACGCAATCGGGTCTGTCGATCCGGTATGGCAGAGCCTTGAGGCGGTTATCATGCGGATACGGGCCTTTCTCTCACTCGATGAGATACACCTCAACGAATTGAGAGGAAATGTGGAAATTTTTGCGGATCCGCTATTGTACAGGGCATTTACAGAGATATTCATGAATTCTGTTCAGCATGGTAGGGGCGCACGGTGCATCGACTGCGCAGTCTCGGTTTCGGGTTCCGTCTGTTCCGTTATCATCACCGATGACGGCACGGGCATCCCTGCAGAGAAAAAGGAACTGATCTTCAAGCGTGGATATGGTGAGGGTGCTGGAATGGGTCTTTTCCTCGCCTCTGAAATCCTTTCTGCAACCGGGATCAGCATCTATGAAAATGGGGAGGCCGGTGCCGGGGCGCGATTTGTCATAACGATCCCGCCGGGCTGTTTCAGGACCATCAGTTGTGCCGGGGTTATTGCCGGAGGTCTCGGTACGACGGATGCAACAGGAGAGGTTCAATGACCCGGGACGAGGGGATACGCCTCCTGCTGGTCGATGACGAACCGGCATTTCTGGATCTCAGCTCAATCTTTCTGGGGCGATCGGGATCGTTTCATGTTGATACGGTTCAGTCGCCCCATAATGCACTTGAGCAGTTATCTTCGAACCATTACGACGCTGTTGTTTCCGATTATCTGATGGCTGAGATGGACGGCATCTCATTTCTCAAGGCGGTTCGGTCCTGCGAACCCGACATCCCGTTTATCATATTCACCGGCAAGGGGCGGGAGGAGATCGTGATCGAAGCCCTCAATTCCGGTGCCGATGCCTATCTCCAGAAGGGGGGGGAGCCCGTACCGCAGTATGCCGAACTGGCCCGGACCGTCCGAACCCTTGTCGACAAGAGGAGGGCGTTCAGGGAGCTCTTCGGCGAACAGGAACGGATGAGGGTGACGCTCAACTCCATGGCAGACGGGATGATCATCACCGACACCGACAGCAGGATCACCCTGATCAATGCCGTGGCGCAAAATATCACTGGATGGTCAGAGGACGAGGCCGACGGCAGGGTTCTGTCTGATGTTATGCCTGTCATCCCGGCAGGAGAAGGGGGGTCAGATATGAAGGGCATAGTCACCTTCGTCTCCCGGAACGGTGATCATTTCGATCTCTCCTATACGGTCACGCCCCTCCGAGGAGTGGATGGGGGTCAGGTCGGGAATGCGGTGGTCTTTCATGACGTTACCGCCGAGAAAAAGGCGAGAAAATATCATAAACTCCTCGCCTCGATCGTAGAATCGACCGACGACGCTGTTCTGGTCATGAACGGCGATGGAATCATTCGCAGCTGGAACCGTGCCGCCGAACGGATCTATGGCTATGCTGCTGCAGAGATCATCGGGAAGCAGGTGTCTGTTCTGCTCCCGTCCGGGCAGAACGATGAACACAATCAGATTTTCTCCCGTCTCCACGCCGGTGAGCAGGTGAAACACTTTGAGACGGGGCGGATCAGAAAGGACGGGCAGATGATCATCGTCTCGGTTACGGTTTCCCCTCTCAGGGATGCAGTGGGGAGAGTCACCGCTTTTTCCTCGATTGAACGCGATGTCACGGCACAGAGGGAGGCTGAAAACGAACTCAGGCTGAGCGAGGAAAAATATCGGATGCTCTTTGACAATGCCAACGACGCCATCGTTCTCAACCAGATCCAGCCCGACGGACGCCCGGGGAGGGTAATCGATGCAAACCCCCGGATGCTGGAGATAATCGGTTGTACCCGCTCCGATCTCTGTCAGAGATCGATCCAGGATATTATTGACCGGAATTTCTGGGAGCAATACCCGGATATGGACGACCCCTCCCTTGCACAACAGGGATGCCGGTTCACCGGATCCATCAGGACGTCAGACGGTTCCCCCCTGCCTGTTGAGATTGGCGCCCATCGTTTTGATATGAAGGGGACGCCGGTCCTCCTCAATATAATCAGAGATATATCAGAACGGATCGCTGCCGAACGGGAACTCCGTATTAAAGAGAGCGCAATGGAATCCTCGCTGATAGGGTCCATGATCCTGGACCCGGACGGGAGGATCACCTATCTCAACGGAGCGGCGGCACAGGCATGGGATTGCAGTGATAAACGGGAATTGCAGGGGGCGCTGTTCGGGAAGCCCTTCATTCCGGACGGGGAGTGGGAACAGGAGATCCTGCCGCAGCTCCGCCGTGGTGGCGTCTGGAGTGGCGAGGCGGCGGCACTCTCCTCCGCCGGTCGGGCGTTCACGATCGATCTCTCTGTTTCAAGCGTTCTGGACGCTCCGGATGTCCCGATCTGTTATGTCGTCTCTTTTGCCGACATCACGTCAAGAAAGCAGAATGAACGCGATCTGGAGGCTTCAATTGAGGAAAAATCCATTCTTCTCACCGAGATCCATCACCGGGTGAAGAACAACCTCCAGATCATCTCCGGTATGATCCGTCTTCAGATCAGGGAGATCGTTCAGGAAGAGGCCGCGGCCTCCCTGAGGGAGTGTGAAAACCGGATCATTACCATGGCGCTGGTCCATGAAAGCCTGTATCAGTCCGGCAACCTTGGGGAGATCCGGATGCGTGAGCATATCCGGACACTTGCGGACAATCTTGTGGCCGCGGAGATGTACACATGCCCTCTCCATCTGGAGCTTGATATCGAGGATATCTGCCTGGATCTGGATACTGCCATACCGTGCAGCCTGATCATCAATGAACTCATGACAAATTCCATAAAGCACGCCTTTCTGGACAGTGACGAGGGGAGGATCTGGATATCCATGCACCGGGATCGGCCGAACTGCATCCGTCTTGAGGTGGGCGATGACGGTCCGGGTCTGCCCGGGGGGTTTGATATATCGTCTGCCCGGTCCCTGGGCCTCAGGCTTGTCTACCGTCTTGTCACACAACAACTGGGGGGGGAGATCTCGGTCTCGTCGTGTGACGGCACGACCTATGTGATCCGGCTTCCGGCAATGGATAAGGGAGGGAATGAACGATGAAGGGTTCTAAAATTCTGGTTGTTGAGGATGAGGCGATCGTGGCGATGGCCCTTGAAGATACTCTCATATCCCTTGGCTACACCGTGGCCGGGTCGGTGCGTACCGGTCATGATGCGATTCAAAAGGCCGGGGAGACGCGTCCGGACCTGATCCTGATGGATATCCGGCTTGACGGCGATATGGATGGTGTTGAGGCGGCAGGACGCATTTATGCCCGGTTTTGCATACCGGTCATCTATCTCACGGCACATTCGGACGAAAAAACACTTGAGCGGGCAATGCAGACACAGCCCTATGGCTACCTGATCAAACCCTTCAGGCAGCGGGAGCTCTATGCCGCCATCGAGATGGCGATCCACAAACATCGCATCAGGCAGAAGACCCGTCCTGCTCCGGTTTCTCGGGCTGAAAAAAAACTCGTCGAGGAGGTGAAAGAGGTGAAGGAGTCCGGGGCGACCCCGATCATCCGGGGGATCGATCTTCCCATCTCTGTTGTCTCTCCGGAGTATGCCCTGACCTCATGGAACCGTTCGTTTGAAGGGCTCTGCAGGGCGTTCGGGGCCCCCCTCCCCTCGGCGGGAACCCCGATCTATCGTTATGATCCCCCCGAGGTCTTCGGCACCTCCGGGGAGTACGGGGAGGTCTTCACCAACCGTCAGGGGCGGGTGCGCCGACTCACTGTCGAGAGACGGGGGGTTCCGTTCCATCTTCAAATTTCCCGCCGCCCGGTGATTGAAGATGGGAAGGTGACAGCCGTCGTATCGGTCTACCAGGACATGAGCTACGAGGCCTCTCTGAAATATGCCGTCGTCTCCTGTTCGCAATCTCTGGAAGGGCTGGTAGACACACTTTCATCGCTCAGTGATGAAAATGCATCTGTTGGAATGCCGAACTCTGCCATACTGGATAGGTACATTGAGGATGTGATCTGCGCCGTCTCGCGTCTGGACATCGAACGGATGGGTATTGGCCAGATCGATACCGCCGGAGCGGTATGGGAGCAGAAAATGGAGGAGGGATGAACGTGGCCGGTGAACGAATTCTGGTTGTTGAGGATGAGGCGATCGTGGCGATGGAGCTGGAGGCGGTGCTCCGGGGCTGTGGATATGAGGTGATGGGGCCGGTCGGGCGCGGCAACGACGCCGTCCGTATCGTTCACGACTCCTGGCCCGACCTCATCCTGATGGACATCCGCCTGAAGGGGCCGATGGACGGTACTGAGGCCGCCCGGCGGATTCTGGCCATCCATGACATCCCGATCCTGTTTCTTTCGGCCTTTTCTGACGAGGTCACCCTTGAACGTGCAACGGATACGCATTCGTACGGCTACCTCACAAAACCCTTCAACGAACGGGTGCTCTGTGCAAATATCGCCCTTGCCCTCCGTCGCCACCGCATGCGGATGAAGCGCGAGATCGGGGTGCGTATCCTCCGCTCTGCGATGAGTTTGATGCCGGATGCGGTGATTGCTGCTGATGGTTCTGGCCAGATCGTTGCGGTCAACGAGGCGATGACCGAAATGACGGGTTGGCGCCATGCAGATCTTGCAGGGCAATCCCTTGCTGCCATCATACCCGAACATGCGTCAGGTAATGCGACGGTCTCTCTCCTCACGTCCGACAGATGCGAGATCCCGGTGGGCCTGAAAGCAGCCCCGACGATGGATGATGGGTTGACGGACGAAGATGTGCATCTCATTGTGATCCGGGCGGTCCGGCCCATGCATCCGTCCTGATGGCGGGGTTCGCTCGCCATGCCCGGCCGACTTGTGTTGTCGTCGTCGCAACACTTCTTTTATACTGCCTGCCGCGCAACCTCTGATCCACGTATGGAGGATCTGCAGTGAACTCGCCGTTTCGTGCGATCGCCGATGCGATCGTCGCCCGCCCTGCCACGGTTGCCGCCATTTTCATCGCCCTGCTGCTCGTCAGTCTTTATGGGATGAGCATGGTCACCATGGAGACGGGGTCCGACACCTACCTCGACAAATCAACAACCCGGGGCATGCTCTATGACAAATATTCAGACACCTTCAATTCGGACGCCATCATGCTCATCGTCGAGACCGACGATGTCCTCAACCCGGATGTGCTCGCATATCTCGGCCGCCTGGAGGATGATATCGGAAACGAACGCTATGTTGCCTCCACCTCCAGCATCACCGACCAGATCCGGGCGGTGAACGGCGGCCTGATGCCGACCTCGTACGGGGAGGTTCAGCAGATCCTTGCGGCTGTGCCGCCTGATCTCCTTGAGCGGTATGTGCCGTCGAATATGATGACGATCGGCATCGTCAGGCTGGACCCCGGCACGACACCGGAGCAGCGCGAGAGCATCCTTGAATCGATCAACTCCATCGTGACGATATCCGACCCCCCACCCGGTGTTGAGGTGACGGTCAGCGGTGATGCGGCCTTCAACCAGCAGATGCAGCAGGAGATGGGATCGTCGATGGGCGTACTCATCGGGGCGGCGATGCTCATGATGATCCTCGCCGTCAGCCTCCTCTTCTCCCATGTGAGGTACCGCCTGCTCCCGGTGTTCATCGTTGCAATGGGCCTGATCCTCACCTTTGGCATGATGGGGCTGACCGGCATCCCTATCACGATGACGGTGATCGGTGCGTTTCCGGTGCTCATCGGCATCGGTATTGACTATGCCATCCAGTTCCACTCCCGCTTTGAGGAAGAGATGCGCCGTTCCGACATCCGGCAATCGGTGTTCACGACCGTCACAAAGGCAGGGCCGTCGGTGCTGTATGCGATGCTCTCAACCTCGATGGGCTTTATTGCGATGTGGATCTCGCCCGTTCCGATGATCGTCGGTTTCGGGGTCGTCTGTGTTATCGGTGTGCTGATGTGTTACCTCTCCGCCCTGATCATCGTCCCGACCTTCGGGGTGCTGATCCGGTACCGGCCGAAAAAGGAGGAGACCGCATCGTCTTCCGGTGCGATCGAGTCCTACAACCAGTTCCTCGGCAGTCTTGCGGTGAAGATCGCAAGGAACCCGGTGCCCATTCTCCTCGTGCTTGCCCTCGTGGCCGTCGTCGGCATCCAGATGGACAGCGAGGTGCCCATTTCCACCGATGAACAGACGTTTGTTCCCTCTGATATGCCTGCCGTCGTCGATCTCAAGAAGGTGACCCGGACGATGGGTTCGACCTCGACGCTGCCTGTCTATGTGCGCGGCGACGATGTGGCCTCCCTCGACGCCATTCAATGGATTTATGACTTCGGGGAGTACGAGATGACCCATAATGACAAGGTGACCGGTGTCGAGAGCATCGCCACCGTTGTGCTCCAGTATTCGGGCGGCAGCATGCCTGCAAGCGATGCGGCCCTCAGAGAGGTGCTTGCATCAATACCGGACCAGACCCGCGATCAGTATCTCTCCGGGAATATGGAGGCGGTGCTCCAGTTCTCCCTGATCGATCTCGAGATGGAGCAGCAAAAGAGCCTTGTCGATGAGGTGCAGGGAGATCTCCTCTGGAATCCCCCGCCGCCGGGCATTGTGGCGGATACCACCGGTGACGTCGATCTCTTCACCTATCTGATGGATCAGATTGCCAGGGGCAAGACCCAGATGACGCTCCTCGGGTTCGGGCTCATTCTCGCCTTCCTCTTCCTGGTGTACCGGCGGATTGGAAAGGCTGCATCGCCGCTCATCCCCATCATGATGATCGTCGGCTGGAACGGGCTGATCATGTACGTCCTGGGTATCGACTACACTCCGCTCACCGCCACCCTGGGTTCCATGACCATCGGTGTGGCATCCGAGTACACGATCCTGATCATGGAGCGGTGCTATGAGGAACTGGAGCGGGGGGCCGACATCTTTGATGCCATCGGGCAGAGTGTGTCGCATATTGGAACGGCGATCACCGTCTCGGGTATGACGACGGTCTTTGGTTTCTCGGCACTGACACTCTCCACATTCAATATCATCAAGAACTTCGGGACGGTGACAGTGATCACCGTCGGCTTCTCGCTGATCGGTGCGATACTGGTGATGCCGGCAGTGCTCTCGCTGATGGCCAGACGGTCGGAACCATCCGAAAATTCGGCTGGTGCGGCCTGATCTCTCCCATCCCCTGCCATTTTTTAATCTGTTTTCGTCAATGTCCGATCAAATTCTCCAGTATCGCCAAAAATATTATTAATTTTGTAATTAATTTGTCTTGGCTGGATAAATTAAAAAAGCAACATTTATATCTGGAATGTGCAAATGATCTGCCATGGATGGAATGATCAGGAGCGGGATAGGAGGGGGCACCCTGACTCTCCAGATCCCGATCTTTTACAAACTCTTTGTGAGCATGCTCTTTGTGGCGGTGATCCCCATCGTACTCATCGGCATCATGGCTGCCGGGGATACCGGAGGTATCGTCTCCGCCATCGGTCTCCCGGCAACGATCTTCCTGTTGACACTGACCACACTCTCTATTGTGGTGATGTGGAGCTTTTTCCTTGCGAGCAGCATCACAAGCCCCATCACCCGCCTTTCGGAGGTGGCCCGTTCAGTCTCCATGGGCGACCTGCGCAACGCCGAGGTCAGTGTAATGACCAACGACGAGATCGGGGA
Source organism: Methanofollis fontis (assembly GCF_004297185.1). Classification (NCBI taxonomy): domain Archaea; kingdom Methanobacteriati; phylum Methanobacteriota; class Methanomicrobia; order Methanomicrobiales; family Methanomicrobiaceae; genus Methanofollis; species Methanofollis fontis. Next base: position 386,713 of record NZ_PGCL01000003.1, on the reverse strand, counting down.
TCTTGCATCATCATTCAACAGGATGATCAACTCCTATAAGATCCTGGACGCACTGGCGCGTGAAGACGGGGAGTGAGAAAGGATGCGCATGCCGCTGAACGACAGAGTGATCGCTATCCTCGGGGAGGAGGTCGGCCCGTCTGCCAGGGTCGTCCTCTCACGCTGTTCACGTACCTCCCTTGGAAAGACGCCGGACGATCTGGTGCCAACAGATCTCCCGGTGCTTGCTGATGCCGTCCATGCAGCAGTGAGGGCCACCCTCGGGGAGGGGATCGCTGCACGGATCAGGCAGGGTATTCTTGCCCTCAGGTGAGGCGGCATGCAGGGCTCTTCCATGCTGGCATTTGTGCTGAACAGAATTCTTGCTGCCGGGGCGATCGGGATCAGCGTCACCTCGCCCGGGGGAGAGATCCTGGGTGAGGCCGGATCCCGCGATTGGACCGGCATCGCCCGGCTCATCCCGTCAGCCGCCGGCAGCTGGGGGACGCTTGCCGACTCCCTCGGTGCTGAGAATTTTTCCGGTGCCCTTATCGAGGCAGGGACGCACCTGCTCCTTGCGATGCCCCTCCCGGACGGCGGGACACTTGCCGCTATCCTCGAACCTGATGCAAACACCGGGAGGGTGCGGTATGAGATGAGAAAGAATCTGGATCTGATCACCTCGGTCCTATGAACCCTGCACTACCTGAAGGCACCAGCCTTGGAAGTACGGAGGCTCCGCTTCCCTGGATCTTCTCTCATACTGTTCGATTTCTTGGAAAGGTCGACGTCAGCGTCAAGGATGGGGACGGGTTTATCCTGATCCGTCGGGGCGAGGCGGTGGCCTTCTGTTTCCGATCGGCAGGTATGACGCTGCGCGGAAATGCAGCTCGAGAATATCTTGGTTCACAGGAGGCGGTGACATTCACCCTCCGTAAATATACCGGGGACGAGTTTGCGGCGGCGATCCTCTGGTGTCGTGAAAACGGCGTGCACGTCCACGATGCGCCCCTGGAGCGGTCCCCTGGCATATCCCCTTCTCCACCCGTCCAGGAGGTGAAACCGGCGCGGGCAGACCCTCAATCCCTCGACCCGATCTCGGCACTCTCAGGCGAGGCCGGGGTGTTGATGGTCGGTCGCTGTGCCGGTGACGACCTCACCATCTCTTCTGGATCCCGTCCCGCCGGTCTTTCCTGTCGTGCTGTCATCGACGCCGTCGGCGCGGCGGAAACGCTCGCCGCGCCGGAGAGTGTGGGTGGCTTCATTCTTGAAACATCGGGCGGCATTCTTCTTGCCGTCCCCGGAAAGGACTCGACGCTCTGCATCCTCTTTGAAGGTGCCGTTCCACTCGGCCGCATCCGGACCACACTGCAGAACCTTCGAACAGAACAATAATGGGCCGTCCGGCCCCACCACTGGTGAGGCCGATGACCCGTCTTTTTATCTACTATCCTGAAGATTTTGGCGATCTGCCGGTGGATGTCATCCACATGGACCTCCGTTTTTCGGTCCATGACGAGTATACCGATGTCTCATCGAGGATGCATGTGCGGGTGCGGGATGCCGCCGTCACTCGCCTTGATCTCAATGCGCGTGATCTCGAAATTCAGCGTGCCGAGTGTGAGGAATTTCCTGCCCTGACGGAATATGACCGTGGCCGTCATCTCCTTTCCTTCCTCTTCGAGCGCCCTGTCCCGGGCGGGACAGACCTCCATCTTGTCACCGAGACACGCTGCAGACCTACCGATCACCTGCTTGAGGGTCTGTATTATGATGTCACGCCGCCCGGTGCTCCCCCGACCCAGATCACCCAGTGTCAGCAGTGGGGGTTCCAGCGGATCGTTCCCTGCTTTGACGATATGACAGCAAAATGCACCTATCAGACGACGATCATCGCCGACGGGCGGTATACTGATCTCATCTCCAACGGTGACCCCCTCTCTGAAATACAGCCCGGCAGTGGCGGACGGGCATCGATCACCTATTCAAATCTGAAGACGCCGATGGCCCCCTACCTCTTCTTCCTTGGTGTCGGCACCTATGCCTCCTTCAGGAGGGAGTTTGAGTACCCGGATGGCCGGACCTTCCTCCTCGAACTCCTGGTGCCGCCGGGTTCGGACGCCGGTGTCGTCCAATCGGCACTGGAGGTGCTTGCCGACGGGGTGCTCTGGGTCTATCTCTTCACCGGACCGGAGATGTACCGGGACCGCCCTCGCCGCCGCCGCATCTACGACCTCTGCAGGGAACGTGACCTGGCGAAGGCATCCGGCGACCGGGAAACTACTGATGAACTGCGCCGCAGACTGGCCGGGGAGATCAGGGAGATCACGCCGGGTTATGCCTATACCGGAGCGATATACCGCGAGATCGGGATGCAGAACTCAGACTATGGGGGCATGGAAAATGTCGGCAACACCACGATCACCACGAACCGGATCATGCCCGTCCCGCAGATGACCGACCGCGCCTATGAGTACATGGTGCGGGTGAAGGTGCACGAGTATTATCACAATCTCAATGGCTCTGAAGTAACCGGCAAGAGTCCGTTTGAGCTCTGGCTGAACGAAGCGGTGACCGTTCATGTGGAGGACGCATACTTCGCCTTTCTCTTTGGCGATGCCTATGCCCGCCTCCAGACGGTGATCGATCTCGTCGCTCCGGAGGGGGGGACCTTTGCCCTCGATGCCGGGGCGGCCTCGATGCCGATCGAGCCCGACGGTTTCAATGACCCCAATGAACTGATCACCGGCGTCACCTACGTGAAGGCCCCTGAGTTTGTCAGGATGATCGAGCGGATCATGGGACCGGAGGCGTTTGCCCGTGCCCTTGCGCGGTATCATCACCGGTTCGCCCATGCAAACGCCTCACGGCAGGACTGGCTGGATGCGATGGAGGAGGAGGCCAACCGCAGTTTCGGGCGGATGGCCAATCTCTGGCTGAAACAGACCGGTTTTCCGACGCTACGCCTCTCGAGACGCTATGATCCGGAGATGCGGACCTGCACTCTTATCCTGGATCAGGAAACGCCCCATGATGCTGAAACGTGGGAGTTTCCCCTTGTCATCGCCCTGATGGACCGAAACGGCACGCCCCTGGCAGAGCGAACGCACATTGTCACCGGGCGGCATGAGGAGGTGGTGTTCGAAGGGGTCGACCGTCCCGCATTTGTCTCGGCCAACCGGGGCTACTCGTTCTACGGACGACTGGATGACGATGCTTCTGTAGAAGAACGTTTCATGCAGGTCCGTCTCGATTCCGATGTGATCGGCCGGTTCTGTGCACTCCAGGCGCTTGCCGAACGGGAGATGATCGCCCTGCTCGAGGATCGCTCTGCGGTCCCCTCGGAGGGGTTCTGTGACCTCTGGTATGAGTGCGTATCCGACCCTGCCCTGATGGCTGAGGCGGGTGGACAGTTCCTGACGATCTTCGAGACGGTGAACGATCCCCGATATGCCCATCACTATACCGCCCTTTACGAGGCGCGGAGGCGATTGATACACGGTATTGCAGGGCGGCACCAGGACGGTCTCCTGCATCTCTACACCACCTATGCGGCAGCCCCTCAGGGCCGGAGCCCGGCGGCAATCAAGGCCAGGCAGGTGAAATCCGTCCTCCTCTCCACTCTGGCCGCTCTTGATACCGGCGAGGTGCACACCATTATCAGGGATCAGTTTGAGACGGCGGTCTGCGCCACCGACCGCCTTGTTGCCTTCGCCCTGTATCTGGACTCCTCGGCGCCCGACCGTCTCTCCATGCTTGAGTCGTTTGAGAGGGATTCATGCTCCCATCCGGTCTCATGGGAGTCCTATCTGGCGACCGTCGGCGGCATCAGGGCCCCTGACGCCCTGCACCTGATCCGCCGGGCCGCCGCCTCCCCCACCTTCAGGATCGAGCAGTCCAACGATCAAAGAGCTCTATTCGGCCGGTTTGCGCGGAACCGGGCGATCTCTCTTGAGACGGAAGAGGGGAGGGACTATCTTGCCGATGTGCTCTCTGACCTCGCAACGGTGAACGAGTACAATACCGTCGGTGCCCTGGAGGTCTTCGGAGCCCTTGACCTGATGGAAGATGTGTATCAGGCGCCGCTTGTCGGGGTGCTCCTCCGCATCATGCGTTCTGCCGATCCCGTTCAACAGCCGAGCGTCTATAATACGGTGCGGCGTCTTCTCCATGGCGCACCCCGTGCAGTGGAGAGCTACCGCAGGGAGTGCGGCCCCGCCCCGGAGTGTGCGGAGGTGCCGCCGCCGCCTGCCCCCTGACCCTGAAGATGAACAGTGATGTGCATCGACGTCCACAAAATTCTCATATTATTTTTCATACTGAATTCGACAATTGCCGGTCCGATTCAGAATCGCATCCAATATGGCACGATAGAGGATATTTGGTCCAAAAATTCTTTCTTGATTCTTTTTTTGGCAAATTAAAACAGAATTTGCCAGAATGTGGCAAATAAAACCCGTTCATTTGCTTTTTGGTTCGTCAATCTCGCGCCAAATTCAGATCTGGCCAATTATTGAGCGCAGAACCGATCGGGGGTGTGAGCGTCGCCGATCGAATATGGCGATCCGAAAAGCGGTTTAATCTGGGCTTTGTTGGAATTGTTGGCAATATTGGGGACAATATTGGAAATTGACGCTTAATGGTCAATAATATTCAATTATTGCTTCATATTGCTGTCATTATCCGGAACGCTCCAAGGTATCTCGATAGATATGTTTAAATCCTCAATTCGAGTTGTAATTACATCAATGCCTTCCGGTCCGCTCCGGAGGGGGATCGTGATGAACATGACTGAGACCGAGACTATGCATCAGACTGACCTGCTGAATGTGAACGAGACCATGAACTACTGGGACACCCTTTCCGACGATGAGATCATCAAGAAGTTCAAGGAACAGGGATCCTGGGGTCTGTACACCAGCGTTGACCTGAAGGACTGCGACCCGGCGACGATCAGAGACGCCGACAGGATCAAGCAGTTCATCGTAGAACTCTGCGACCTCATTGACATGAAGAGATTCGGCGAACCGACGGTTGTCCACTTCGGCCCGTGCGAGAAGGTCGCCGGCTACTCCATGATGCAGCTCATCGAGACCTCCCTTGTCTCCGGTCACTTTGCGAACGAGACCAACGGTGCCTACCTCGACATCTTCTCGTGCAAGGAATACGGCCCGAAGGTCATGGCAGAGTTCTGCAAGCGCTTCTTCGGCGCCAGCTCCATGACCACCCATGTGCTCTTCAGGGACTGAAAAGCACCTATTTTTTCCCTCACCACACCTTTGACGGTCGAATTTGCCGAACCGTTTATCCGGGAATAGACGTCTGCCATGCCGGAAACAACCTGAAGTCTGAAAACTGATCAGGCATGGCCGTGACCCGATCGTCGAGCGCTCTGTTTTGCGATAGTGCTCCTGCAGGGCGGCACTCCTGCCGGGGAGATCTCCCGCATCTGTCCCCTCTGCAGTATGATTTCCGAACGGATTGAACACTCCCGTCTGCCTCTGTTCGTCGTGGAGAACGTGGTGGAGGCGGGGCACAATTATCCGGGTTTATGCCGGTATGCCCCTCCGGACCCTCCCCCTCAGCAAACCCGGCAGGGGATTGTTCAGTTAGATCCTGACAAGGATCGAGCGCTCTTCGGTATAACGATCAAGCGCTCCGGGGCCGTTTTCCCTCCCGATGCCGCTCCCCTTCACCCCGCCGAACGGGGCCTCGGGCGGGATCTTCAGGTGCTGGTTCACCCATACGATGCCGGCCTCCAGTTCCCGGCAGCCCTGTTCTGTGCGGGAGAGGCTATTTGTCCAGATTGACGCTCCCAGCCCATAGCGTGTGCTGTTTGCCTCTGTGATCGCCTCGTCAAGGGTTTCGACCTCGACGATCGGGAGCACCGGACCGAAGACCTCTTCGCGGAGGGGGAGGGCATCCGGTGAACACCCGCAGATCACCGTTGGGCGGTAGAACCATCCCCTGTCTCCCTGACGTTCTCCTCCGGCGATAATCTCCGCTTCGCCCTTCATCTCATCGACGATCTGCTCGATATGCGTATATCCGGCGGCATTGGAGAGCGGTCCCATTCGAACCCCCTTTTCCATGCCGTTTCCGACAGTGATCTCCTCTACACGCTGTGCCACCCGTTCCCTGAAGCGTTCGGCGATTTCAGAGAACACATATACCCGTTTCACTGCCGTGCATGTCTGCCCGCAATTATAGAACCGGGCCGCCACCGCACCATTTGCGGCCGCATCAAGGTCGGCATCGTCGCAGACGATCATCGGATCGCTCCCGCCGAGTTCAAGGGTGAGATATTTCATTGTCGGTGCCGCCGCCTCGGCGATGTGCCTGCCGGTGTCGGTCGCACCGGTGAAGGACACTTTCCTGACCCCCGGGTGCGTCACCAGCGCTTCCCCGAGCGACTCTCCCGGTCCGGTCACAATATTGAGGACACCCGGTGGCAGACCGGCGCGGACGAAGAGTTCTCCGATGGCAAGTGTCGTCAGCGGTGTGTTGCTCGCTGGTTTGAGGACGAGCGTGTTTCCGGCCATGAGGGCCGGACCGATCTTCCATCCGGCGATGATCACCGGCATGTTCCAGGGCACGATCGCAGCACACACCCCGATCGGCCGTTTTTCCGTGATGATCCGGCCGTATGCCCCGGTCCGGACGGCGTCGCCGCGGAGTGATGAGGCAAGTCCGGCATAATACTCGAGGATATGGGCAAACCCCCTGATTTCGTCCCGTGCTTCTCGCAGGGGTTTGCCCTGCTCGCTCACCAGCAGTGCCGCAAGCCGTTCTGTCTCTTCCCTGACCAGGGAGGCGGTGCGGGTCAGGCGCCCGGCCCGTTCGAGCACGGGCAGGTCCCCCCATCCCCTGAGTGCATCGGCTGCCGCCTCCACGGCAGCCCCGGCATCGTCCGGTCCACCGAGCGGCACCTGATCGATCTCCTCCCAGGTGGCCGGGTTGACCACGCCGAGCCTTCGACCTGCTGTCGCATCGCTCCATGCGCCTCCGATGAGCATCTTCATAATGCGAACAATCCAACTCTAAAAGGGAAAATATGTTTCCCTGGACCCGGAGACCGCACGATGGAATGGACACGCAAACACGAACTCCTCCGTTTTCTCACCCAGCCCCAGATCGGGATCGCAGACATTGACGATGAGGCGCTGCTCCGCTACGACCGGGCGTTCACCCATCGTTCGTATGCCCATGAGCATCCGCTCGGCCCCCTCCCCCGTCCGGACTATGAACGCCTTGAATTTCTCGGCGACCGGATACTCAACTTCATCGTCGCCGAATACCTTGCCTGCACCTTTTCCTGTTCTGTGGGGGCGCTCTCCAAACGGATGGAGGCGACAAAAAACGAGCATCTCAGCACCATCGTCCCGGGCAGCGGTATCGGGCTTGAAGAACTCATCCTTCTCGGCGGCGGTCAGGCGCTCACGCCCTCGATCATCGCCGATGTATTTGAGGCGTTCATCTGTGCCCTCTATCTCCATGTCGGTCTTGACCGCACACGAGAGATCGTGCTCGGTCTCATCGGAGACGACGTCCTCCATTTTGACCTTGGCGAGAATACAATCGGCAGACTTCAGGAGTGGTTCCAGCAGGAGCGTCTCGGCCTGCCGGACTATCTTCCCCTGATGCGGGAAGGCCCGGACCATGCCCCGACCTTTCTGTGTGCGGTCAGCATACCCGGACGGTTCTCGGCGATCGGGAGCGGCCGAAGCAAGGCCGCCGCAAAACGGGAGGCGGCAGGGATCGCCCTTGAATTGCTGGGATTCTGACCTGAAATCAACATAGATGTGGCCGGCCCTGAAATAGCGGCAATCTGTGCCGGTGAGAGCATGGCCTAAAAAGGGTGATCCGTATGTCAGGACCCCTGATCAGCACATCTACTTGTGGATCTCGGGCTCCTCAAATGTCTCCAGTTCGTCGAGGAAGGGCATCAGACCGATCACATGGGGTCTGGCGCCGATCATCCCCACCCCGATGATCTCGATCATGAGGGGGCACTCCTTCAGCCTCAGTTCAAATGAGTAGGGGTCAAACTCCCGTGCGAAGGATAAGAAGGCATCAACCGAGACGAAGGGTCGCTCGGTCTCGGGTACGTTCGCATATTCTGCATCATCAGCGGCGAGGTCGTTTTTCCTGGCCATCTCCTCCTCAAAGTAGACCGCCGCACGGAAATTGTAGCGGCGCTGGAGGCGCTGGAGGTCAAGGATGTCTATTCGCGCTCCGGCCTCGATCCCGATTGAGGCAAAGCGTTCGGCAACAGAGGTGCCGTCCAGGTTCTCAAATGTTTTGCTCATACTCTTTCACCTGAATGTGTGGTTCTGCACCGGCATCTCCCGACAGTCAGGGCCATGCAGGCGGCGAGCACGGTGACGATGAGGAAGGCCGCCGGGAATCCCCGGGCCTCTGCCACCACTCCTGCCATGAACGGCAGAATGGTCATGCCGCCATAGCTCGAGGCATTGAAGAGCCCCATGATCGCTCCCTGATCTGTTGGATGTGCTGATAGAAAGTTGATCTGGGCGATGATCACCACGCCGGCAATCCCGCCGATCAGCACGAATGCTGCCGGGGTGAAGAATGAACACGCCACCGCCACGGCCATCAGCACGGCCGAAGCCCTGATCGTCGGGATCGGAGCGAGACGGACCCGTGAGGAGGCGATCGATGTGACTATCGTGGCGACGTTCATCATCCCGAGTTGCAGGCCGATTGTGGTTGGACTCTCGCCCGTGAACTCCGGGTAGATCGCCGTCACGGCACCGGTTGCGCCGACGAGTATGACTGCCGAGATATACAGCCAGAAATAATCGCGGCCGATGTCGATGAAGTCGGCGGCGCCTCCCCGCACTGCCCCCCCCACATCGACGATTCCCAGGCTCAACAGCAGGGGGAGAAGAGAAATGACGGTAAAAAGGACGATGCCACCGAATATCCCTGCCTGACCGGCAATCCAGCCGGCCCCCACAAGCCCGCCTACAAGCCCGACATTCAGGGCAGCGATAAAGTTGCCGCTCAACCTCTCGTGATCAGGTTGAAGATTGATCCAGGACATCGCCGCCGGAACAAAGAGGCCGGCCCCGATCCCCTCGATAGAACGGGCGGTAAGCAGGATGGACGGATCCGGGAAGAGATAGATCAGCCCGCCGCTCAGCACCGTCAGCAGAAGCCCGCCCTGCATCAGCGGCACCCGGCCGAGACGATCGGAGAGGATGCCGGCGGGCAGCACCGTCAGCATCGCCCCAAAGAAATAGGCAGAGAATATCGCCCCCTGAACGGCGGTGCCGCCTGCGAGGGCGGGCAGCACCGGTACAACGGCGTTCGAGAGCGCCATGATGGCGAAGACGCCGAGAAGGATCGGGAGGCGCTGTTTCATTATACCATACGGTAGGTCTCGAGGTTCATCGGCGAGCGCGTCTCAATATGGAAGCGTTTGTAGATCGAACTCGCCAGATCGATGGTGTTCCCCTCGTCGCCATGGATGGTGTAGACCTTCTCCGGCCGCGGCTGGAGGTGCTGGACAAAACTCATCAGCTGCTTCCTGTCCGAGTGACCGGAAAAGCCGTCGACGGTCTCGATATCCAGCTTCACGACCATGGTGTCCCGTGTGCCGATCGGGATCTCGCGCCACCCCTTCTGGAGGCGCCGCCCGAAGGTGCCGTCGGCCTGATAGCCGACGAAGACCAGGGTGTTGCGCTCGTCGGGTGCGAGGGAATAGAGATATTCCATCACCGGACCGCCGCTGAGCATACCGCTCGTGGTGACGATCACACAGGGTTCGCCGCCGATCACCTTTTCCCTGAGGTCAGGTGAGTCCACCTGAACAAAGCAGTCGGAGAGGAAGGGGTTCATCCCGTCTCTGAAGATCTGGTTTCTTAGATCATTGTTGAGATATTCGGGATATACGGTATGGATGGCCGTTGCTTCCTTGATCATGCCGTCAAGATAGACCTTCACCCGCGGGATGCGCTGTTTGCGCATGCCCTCTTCGAGGGCGAGCATTACCTCCTGCGACCTACCGACGGCGAAGGCCGGTATGATCACCTTGCCGCCGCGCTCGATCGTCCTGTTCACGATCTCATAGAGTTTGTTCTCGGCGATATCACGAGGGGGCTGGAGTGCGTTTGAACCGCCATAGGTGCTCTCCATGAACATTGCCTCGAGCCGCGGGAAGGTCGAGACCGCCGGGGAGAAGAGGCGGGTCTTCTGGTAGTTGAAATCCCCGGTGAAGGCGATGTTGTAAAGGCCGTCCCCGATGTGGAAATGCGCGATGGCCGAACCGAGGATGTGCCCCGCATTGTGGAAGGTGAGTTTGATGTCGGGTGCGATGTCGGTGACCGACCCGTAGTTGAGGGTGATCGAGTGCTTGATGTACTCCTTCACCTCGTTGGAGGTATAGGGTTGCCTGCCGCTGTCCTTCTTGACCACATCAAGGTAATCGAGCTGGAGCATGGTGGCAAGGTCACGGGTCGGCGGTGTGGAGTAGACCGGGCCATCGTAACCATATTTGAAGAGGAGGGGTACGAGGGCGCAGTGGTCGAGATGTGCGTGTGTGAGGACGACGGCGTCAAGGGACGTCAGGGGCGATATTTCAGGAACATACAGATAGGGGGTGCTTGCAGTGTTCCCTGGTTTCTCGCCGCAATCGATCAGCACCTTGCTCTCCGGGGTCGTCAGCAGGAATGCGGCGCGTCCGACCTCCCTGCAGCAGCCCAGGGTGGTCACGCGCACCCACTGGTCCTTCATGATCACGTCACGGTGGATACGCCTTCCGATAGTTCTCAGGAACGTTTTTCGTTCGTCTTTAACTGAGCGCAGGAACTGACGGACCTGCTTGACCGTTGAGCTCTCGATCGGCGGGGTGCGCACGACCTTCGGTGTCCAGCAGGTGTTTTTGGTGATCTCCCTGAGGGTCGCCCCGTTCTTGCCGATGACGACGCCCGGTTTTTCGGCCTCGATCAGCACCTCTCCGGTGTCAGGATCAAAGAAGATATCGGTGATTCCTGCGTTCTCCGGCACGACGCCCTGAATCTTGGTGGCTGCAGTCTCCGGATCTTCGAGAATATTCGGGCGGACAACGATGCGTTTGCGCAGTTCCCGTGCAAGGACCTTGATCAGGTCCTCCTGGTCTGCAAACTTCTTGGGGTCATCGGTGTAGATGACCAGTTCTGGTCCTTCAAACTCGACATCAGAGATGGAGATCCCGGCAGGGACCTTGGCGTTGATCTTATCCCTGAGTTCCTTTAGTCTGTCCTCAATTAACATCAATATCGTCCTAAAAAAGAATTATTGGGTGAGTTCTGGGTTCTTCTGTGTGACCGCAAGGGCTCGTTCTTCATATTTGTCTTTCGTGATCACAACAACGCTGATATCTTCGCCGGATGCTGAGTCCCGGCGCATTGCAGCCTTGAGAGCGCGCGTTGCAAGCTCCGCTGCCTCACTTTCAGGCATATTGGGGTGGTATCGGTCCTCGAGCACGCCATAGGCCATCGGGGATCCCGATCCGGTCGAGACGATCTCGTCCTCTTTCGAGGCGCCGCCGAGGGCGTCCACCGAGTAGACCGACGGCCCCTTCCTGTCCACGCCGCCGACCAGGAGCTGCACATAATATGGATAGTAGCGGTTCTGCTGCAGATAGTTGGAGAGCAGGGTGGCTGCCGCCCCGACAGAGATGGGTTTGCCGTGGCGGACACTGTAGAGGCTGCATTCCACCTGCATGAGGCGGGCGAGTGACTGGGCGTCGCCGACGCCTCCTGCGGTGGTCATGCCGATTCTATCGGCGATCTGATAGACCTTCTTTGCCTTCTTGCTGGCGATGAGGTTGCCCATTGTTGCGCGCTTCTCAGTGGCGAGGACGATCCCCTCATCAAATACAAGGCCTACTGTCGTAGTGCCCTTCATAACTTCCTGATATATCTCAGGCATTGAAATACCCCCTAAAATTACACGCTGAAAATGTGTAAAAGCGTTATCCCTATTACTGATATTGAAAAATTTAAAGGTTATTGATCCTGCTCCATGCAGAGAACCCTGATCAGTTCCCTGTCAAAGAGCATGGCGATGAGACGCTTATCGCCATTGACCACCGGCAGCTGGTCGAGACGGGCCCGTTTCATCATCAGAGCACATTCTGAGATTCCGGCATTCTTGGGGACGGTAATCACGTTGGAGACCATCGCGCCCCGTACCGGTTTTTCCGGGAGCTGCACCTTTGAGACGCCGTAACTCATCACATGCATGTCCCTGATGCTCTCCCATGTCCATTCGTCGTCGTCGGTGCCGTTGGAAAAGTCTGAGACCTCGACCGAGTCCTCGATATGGGAGTTCCTGATCAGGTCCCGTTCTGAGATGATCCCTGAGATCCTGCCCCGTTCATCCATGATCGGGACGGCCTCGACATCAGAGATCTCCATGATCCGCCCGACGAGGGGGAGGGGGGTCTCCTCCCAGAGGGCGAATGTGGTGCTCAGGTAAAAATCCCTGATCTCGTCCTTGATCCTGAGTTGTGCGATGGCTGCAACGAGATCGGCCACACTGATCAGACCGACCAGAATGCCATCGTCGTCCACGACCGGCAGACGCCGGAATGAGTGCCCGGTCATGATGGCGGCCGCCTCCACGAGACTGGCATCAGGGCTGATGACGATGGGCTTCTGCGACATCAGCAGGGCGACCTGTGTCTCCTCGGATTTGCGTAGCAGATCCTTTCTGGTGACGACACCCACAACACGCCCCTTCTCCGTCACCGGCACACCTGAAATGCCGGTATGTTTGAGGATCTTGAGGATGTCATCTCTGTTGCTTGGAATCTCGACTCCTACGACATCCTTTGTCATATAGTCGGAGACCAGCATCTCTGAGGGGGTCAATGGAATTATCTCACCACCATTGTCGTGCAGTGGCTGTTTCTGACGACATGCTCCGATACGCTCCCGAGGAGCAGGCGATCGATATTGCTCTTTCCGCGGGATCCGATTGCGATCAGATCGGCGTTCAACTCTTCGGCAAGGGAGAGGATCTCATTCCCTGCATGGCCATCTTTCAGGTGGGTGATGAGCGAAATCCCGTCCTGTGCGGCGAGATCCTTGCTCTTCTGGAAGACGTCCTGCCCCTCCTTCTCCAGGAGCGAGTAGATGATCTCCCATGTGTTGTCCATGGGGATGGAGGAGAACATACTGGTTTCGACGACATAGATCACATGAAGTTCTGCATTCCAGATTCTGGCCTCTGAGAGCGCAACTTCCAGCGCCTTCATGCTGATCTCTGAGCCGTCGATGGCAACGACGATTTTATGGAACATTCCTGCACCTCACAAAAACGGAATCTGCTATTTTATTCGCAGTCTCGGCATATAACAGTTTCTAGAATCTCTTTCCCCCCAACCCGGCGAACGATTGAGGCGATTGGATTGGTTGAATATTGAAGGGCGGATCTCCGGGCGTCTATCAGGACAAAATGTGCGGGGTTGCCGATTTGTATATCAAATGATCTGCCGCCACCAAGCGAGGCGCCGCCGACGGCAGCGCGCAGGATCCACTCTGGGGGAAGAGGCGAGACCGCATCACAGAAACACATCTCCCTGAGCATGTCTGGCTGAACAAACATCACGTTGTCGGTGCCGAGATAGACCGTACACCCCAGATCCGCCATCGTCTGCAGGGGCGGGTGCTCGGCGCCGCGGGTGACGCCCAGGATCCAGTTCGAGCGTACGCAGACGGCGATCGCTATGCCGGCGTCGGCGATCCGGCGGAGTTGATCCCGCGTCGCATGGGTGCAGTGCACCAGCAGGTCGGGATCATAGGCGAGTGCTCCATCGATATCGTCCGGGTCCTTTTCGCCGGCATGGAAGGCCACCAGTTTTCCTGACGCCCGTGCGCGGCGCACCTGCTCTTCTGCATCTGTCACATCCCGCACACTGCTGATGCCGATACCGTGCGCCTCTCTCTCGCCTCCCTCGCGTCCGAAAATGATCGGCAGGCAAGGTTCGTCCTCGAGCGCCTCTTGAAGGGCGCGAACTCCCTCTATCCCCCCCTCCCTGAAATCGGCGAATCCTGCCGTGCCGGACTCCCGCATGGTCCTGATGCTTGCCTTCATCCCGGCGATCAGTTGTTCGACGGGTGTTGCTGCCAGGATTCGGTGTTTGAGACCATTCGGAGGGGTGACGAGCGCCGCCAGGTCCCCGCCATTGGAGGCGCAGTCCATTGCCACGGTGTCGCCAAGGTGCGTGTGGGCGTTAAAGAACGCCGGAGAGATCCAGACCGGCGGCACTGCTGTCTCCTCCTCGATGCCGGTGATAATGCCGTTTTCCACAATTACAGCCGCCTGAATGGGCTCGAAATTCTCACCTGCAAGAACGGTTCCCCTGTAGACCTGTTCTGGCATGCTGGAGGGTTGGCACCGATTTTATATATAGTGAATGAGAAATTTCTGTACATGGCAAAGAAGAGTGGCGGGCGTCTCGTCTCGTCGGCGGGTCTTGTGAACTATTATGATAGTGAGGACCGCAGGGCAGTCCACATCAAACCCGAATATGTGATGGCCGTCGCTGCTGTGGTCGGTGTAATTATTTTCTTCATGAATACGTTCTATTAACCTTTTTTTCCGGAAGTGATAGGGGCCCTTATGTGAGTGAACGCACGTAAGCAGCCGATATTTCATCTGTTGCCAGCATCCCTATGGGAGGAGGGGGTGTTCCCCCTCTTCTGAAGGTTATTTATTGCACAGTGCTGTTCTGATGATATCCTCGTCCCTGCTGAAATGCAGGCTGTCGTGACCACTCCACTGCGGACAGTTCCTGAATACGACTGCCGGAACACCGTTGTTGCTCTCCCCCATCACAAAATTTGCAAAACCGGCGATCTCGTCGACCACCGCCTCCTCGGTGATCTCGAGGATGTGGCCGAAGAGGTCGTGATCCCCCCTGAAATCCCGGATTGCCTGCATCCCGCTCCATCCGATGGCGACCCCCGCCTGCCCGCGACGGAAGGACCGACCGCAGGTGTCGGTGATGATCACACGCACATCCCTGCCGGTGGCAGATGAAATCCTCTCCCGCATCTCCCCGGCAGCCCCCATCGGATCGGGGGGGAGACGGATGATCATGCCGTCCTCCACATTGGAGTGGTCGATGCCCGCCCTGACCCCCACATGGCCGGTAACGGTCTCGGAGAGGATGAAGGGTGCTTCAAGGATCACGTCAGTCGAATCGTCGAGGACGGCCTGGACAAACCGCGGGTCCTCGCGGGTCTTTGAAGCGATCCTGAGGGCATCCTCCGTCGGTGTGATCTCGTCAAGCCGTCTCAGATAACCCGCCGCCTTGGAGTAGACCGAGGAGGCGAGACAGAGAATATCGCCGTCCTCGAAGGAGACCAGAGTGGAGATCATTTCCGCAAGATTATCGCCCGGATGGATGATCGGCAGCCCTTCTACCGGAATAACCTCGATATGCATATCATAGGATCCGCCTCCTCCGGACTAATAGCCATCGGTCGGTCCGTTCCCTGAACCTTAATATAGCCCTGCTTCGATGGAGATGCACGCGGGCGGGGGTCCGTCCGCGGGGGGGATGGTATAGCGTGGGTGCACGCGGGAAAGAGGAACGTGCCGGGAGAAAGTACGGTCCATCATTTGCCACAGGAGAGCGCCAGAAGGAGGCGGGAGGGGGCCAGATGGAGACTCTTGTCCGGCTTCCGGAGAGCGGGCGACGGGGTCGGTGGCACTGGCACTGGCACTGGTAAATGGATCACCCTTTTTTATTACTCCGTCTTGCCCCGAGGGAGGGGTTTATGTAATTGTGCGCATATGAGTAATAATTGAGGACGGCCTGATGCCGCCTTCAGGAGTGAAACACTATGCCGGGATTTGATGGAACCGGGCCGCGTGGAATGGGCCCGATGACCGGGCGGGGGCTTGGCCGGTGCAGACCGGCGGCGCCTGTCGTATCGACAGCAGCACAGACGCCCCAGGAAACTACCGGGACCGCTGTCCCGCCGCCTCAGAACATGATGTATGGCGTTGGACGGGGCGGCATCCCATGGGGATGCGGATGTGGTTTCTGCGGTGGCCGCGGCCGCGGGCGTTTTGGTGGCCGCGGGCGCTGGTAACTTTTTTTTGTCTCAAATGATAGGTTCAAGACCGAACGGATCCATTGTATAGATACGAGGTTTTACCCATGAAAGTTGGAGTTGCACGGGACGGCACCGAGGTGTCGCAGCATTTTGGACAGTGCGAGGGATATGCGATCTTTGAGGTCGAGAACGGCACCGTCGTCGGTCGGACCGACATCGCCAGTCCCGGTCATTCGCCGGGTGTTCTTCCGGCACTGCTCGCGGAGAACGGGGCGACGGTTGTGATTGCCGGCGGCATGGGCCCGAAGGCGGTCGATCTCTTCTGTGCCCGTGGCATCGAGGTCTACCTCGGTGTTTCAGGCAGTGTCGAGGAGGCGATCGCTCTCTTCCTCAAGGGAGAACTGGTCACCAGCGCCAATGTCTGCAGCCATGACGGTCATGACTGCGGTCACGAACACTAATCATATTTTTCCGTTTCATTGAGGAATCTTTTTTACAGAGCAACGCGCATCTCCCCCTGATGTACCGCGTCATCCGCTGTCCCGGGTGCCTGACCTTCACCTATGTCGACCCCTATCAGCACTGGAAGCTCTGCCATGTCTGCGGCGAGGTGATCGATGCGGGACGAGCACCTGTCTATCTGGAAGCGACCGATCACCGCGATGCGGAGCGACTCATCGTGAAACTCGAGGACTTTCTGGATGAGACCGGAAAAATGGATCTGGATGATGCAGAAAAGACCAGGCTCCGTTCTGAATATGCACGCTGGCTCAGAAGCAGGATGGCCTGATTTTCACCATCGCTTCCCGCATTGGGGGCAGAGCATTGTGACCTGACGGCCGCAGTGGGGACAGTATATGCCCCGGCGAGGATCGTATTCGAGGGGGCGCCCACATTTTCTGCAGTAGGCGGGTTCCTCGTAACCGCATTCGTGCCTGATCATTACTCGAGATATTGATAGCGCCTCACGAAAAGGTTTCCCTTTCCTCTGTTTGCGACATCTCCGGTGAATGAATGAATCTTTTCTCCATCGGAGGCGATTTCTTCTCCTTGCAGGGCAAAGGTCGGCATCATCCCGTATGCGCAGCCGAATACCGTGCAGGTGCCGCTGGTCATATTTCCGCAGGGGCGGGAGCAGTCGCCGCTGATGGTGAGTGTCCCGCCATGCATCTCCACACCCGGCATGTCGCCGCAGTTGCCGTGCACAAACACCTCGCCGCCGGTGAGGTATTCGGCGACAAAATCGCCTGCATTTCCAAAGACCTCTATTCTGCCGCCGGTCATTCCCTTCTTCTCGCCGCGGTAGCCGGATGCACAGTAGTGACCGGCATTGCCCCGACAGATGATCGTGCCGCCACGCATCTCACGCCCGAGCCAGCCGCCGGCATTGCCCATCACCTCAATGGTGCCGGCCTCCATGAAATTTCCGCAATGCATCCCGATGTCGCCTTCGACGGTGATCTGCCCGCCGTCCATGTACTCGCCGATACGCTTCACGCGTGCGGTGTCACCGCGCAGCACCACCTCCACGTCTGCCGGAGATGACGCCTCCCCTTCGATGGCGACCTCGAAGACCTCGTCCAGCCGCCGTTCGCGGTTTCCCTCCCATACCGTGACGTCATCCCCCTTCATCAGCAGTGATGGGACGATCATCTCGGCTTCGATCGGTATCTTCGGGTTTTTACGCGGGCGCATTGTCAGAATGATCCTCATAGGTCTGCCTCGCTCTGCATACGCAGGTTTCTCTGGAGATATTCGTCCTGCACCGGGTAGTTGCTCATCCGCACCGAATACCAGTGGTTGAACATCTCGCAGAAATCGGGGTCCTGTGCAATGTCGCGGTCAGGGCGGATCACCGGGTCCGCCCAGATCGTGGTGTTCTCGCCGTGGACCAGGATCTCGCCGTCCCGCGCCATCGGTCGGCCGCGCTTGATCGTCCACTTCGCCTTTGAGAAGCCCTCGATCACCTGCTCATACTCCTTTGCCGGATCGATCTCCCCGACCTTGAGGGGATAGACGGCGATGTCGGCCTCGGCGCCCAGACCGAGGTGCCCCTTGCCGATATCGGTGATCCCGAGCGCCTTCGCCTGTCCGGCCCGCGTCATGACGGCGATCTCGTTCCAGTCCAGTTCGCGCTCAAGGGAGGGGAGCACCGTCCTCGACCCGGTTTCCGGGTGGACGGTGGCAAACTCCGCGTCCCGATACTTTTTGCTCATCAGCAGGGCGATGATCTCCGGATACTTCACGAAGGGGGCACCGTTCGGGTTATCGGTCGTGAGCATGCACTGCCAGGGGTTCTCGACAAGGAGCGCCAGTTCAAGCCCGATCGCCCACATGATCGAGTTCACCAGGTTCTTCCTGCGGTAGAGCACCGGGATGATCCCGGACCCGGTCTCCAGCTCCACATCGTGGTTGGACCACTTGTTGTGGTGGAGGCGGTAGAGGTTGAACTCCATCGGGCCGTCGGCGGTCATCGTCGTGGTCTTGCCGAACATCACCTGCCCCATATCGATGACGATCTGCGGGCGGTTGTTCACGAGTCCGGCAACCGGTTCGGCCTTTGAGCAGAAGTCCTTCCAGCCCGATCCCCCGTAGCTGTGGAACTGGACATGGGTGGCATACAGCGTCTGGCGTTTATCGTTCAGGTCAGGCACCAGGTTGAAGGTCTCCATGGTGCAGCCGTAATTGCCCGGTTTGCCCAGGTTGTTGCAGTGGAGGTGGACCGAGTGGGGGAGGCGGAGCATCTCGCACGAGCGGATCAGCGTCTCGATGATCTCGGCCGGTGTCACCTCGAAATAGGGGACCGGGTCCCTGATGCAGGTGACGTCCTTGCCCCACCCCCAGGCCTCGGTGCCGCCCGGATTGGTGATCTTGATCCCGAAGCCCTTGACGGCCGAGATGGTCCATCCGACGATGGCGGCGGCGCGTTCGGTATCGCCGTCCCGGATCGCCTCCATCACCCCCCAGTTGCCGTCGAAGAGGGTGTTGGCCATCATGTCCTGGAGCGGGGTGGCCGAGAACTCCTCATGGGTGTGCCGCGCCTCCAGGGGCGCCATTGCCCCCTCCAGCAGGGTGGTGTAGCCCATGATGGCATAGCGGTAGGAGTTTGCATAGGTCGTCGGGACCGAATAGCCTGATGTGGCGTGTTTCACCCCCCTTCGCGCCTCCCTGCCGGCCCGCATGTCCTCAGGGCTCATATAACGCCCGAAGTTCACCTTGGTGCCGCAGACATGAGTATGGGAATCGATGCCACCCGGCAGGGTGAGACACCCGCCGGCATCGATCACCTCGGCGTTCGCCCCGACGTCCTCCACGATCCGGCCGTCGCGGACGGCGAGGTCCATCTGTTCGCCGGTGATGTTGTTGATCGGATCGATCACAAAGGCGTTTTTGATCAGCAGTTCGTTCATGGGTGTTTCACCTCCTTCACCTGCTTGAAGATCCGGCCGATGATCTCGGTATCGGTCGGATAGCCGAGGTCCAGAAACTTCTTCAGGTGGATGGGCACCCCATCCATCCGGTAGGCGGTGCCGGAGGCGTCCATCCCGGTCACCGCCGTCGGTATCTGGCACCGGCAGAGGGGCGTGGTGGCCGTCTGCATCGGATCGATGAGCACGGTCGGGATCTCTGCAAGGTGTTCAAGGCATTGTTTTGGGAAATGGGCGCCTGGATCAGACGCCACGATCAGGCAGGCATCGCACTCCTGCCGCGCCAGGATGTCCACCGCCGTTGTCTCGCCCGGGTTGTAGAAGGCGATCTGCCGGGAAAAATCGACGGCATACGGGTACCCGGTCATCCAGGTGAAGACTTCGTTTGAGCCATAGACATTGTAGTGGCCGCGGAGGGGTGTCAGGGTCCATTTGGTATGGCGGTTGAGTTCGTCGACCAGTTCGATGGCGTTCCTGACATTCTTGTACTTGCCTGGGGCCATCGTGAGCCCGACGCCAAAGAAGAGGGCGCCGAACCGGGCCTCCTTGCACAGCGCCGCCACCCGCACCAGCTGCTCCTTCGTGACGCCGGCCACCGTCTTTGGCACCACATCGGCGCGGCCCCGCACGATCGCCCGCAATGCCGAGAGCACCGCATAATCGCCGCCCGGTTTCACCTGCATGAACTCGTCGGCGATCGAGGCGGTATCGCTCTTCCTGACATCGACGACGATGAGCTTTCTGTCCCTGAAGGCGTTTTCCATGAAAAAGCCGTCGGCATAGGTGGTGTACCTGCTCATGTGCCGGGGATGCGCCTCGGTCGGGTTGCATGCCCAGTAGATGACGAGGTCTGCGCGGTTTTTCACCTGTCCCAGGGTGCACCCCGGGTGACCGACCTCCTGGATGGCCAGGATCGAGGGACCGTGGCAGACCGAGGTGGTGGAATCGATAACGCCGCCGAGCAGTTCGGCCATGGAAACGCCGATGCCCTGCGCCTCACCCTGGGTGCTCGACCAGCCGTACATCAGGGGTCGGTCGGCGTCCAGGAGCACGCCGGCGGCATACTCGCATGCCTCCTCATAGGTGGTGTCCCGCCACCCCCCGCCGTCCCGCATCACCGGGCTTTTTAGACGGTGCTGCCATGCCCCCATCATCTTGTTGCTGCCGAGTGTGCAGGCGTTGTCCACCTGCACCACCTGTCCGTCCTCGGTCTCCACCACCAGGTCGTCGCAGAGGCATCCGCAGAACGGGCAGACCATATCTCTGTGGATCATCACTCCTCCCTCCTGAGGGCGACGCCCCCGATCCCTTCCATCAGTGCCGGGATCGTCGGTACCGGATCGTCGGTGGGTTCGATCTCCACACTGACCGACTTGTAGTCGGGCATGCCGGTGCCATGGGTCTCGCCGTCCAGAACGGCATTGGCGTAGGGGCCGAGGGGGACAAACACCGTCCCCCGCGGGATGCCGTCGTTCGCCTCCACCCTGAGCACCACCGTTCCTGCCGGACCGCTGACGCGTAGCCGTTCGCCGTCCTCGATCTCCAGGTCCATCATGTCCACCGGGTTCATCCTGGCGACTGAGGTCGCCTTCTGATACTCCTCAGAGGTCTTGCGCTCGAGCCCGGCACCCTGTGCGGCCGTCCGCCCGGTATTGAAGACAAACCTCATTCGTCCACCCCCTGCCGCCCCTCGGCGACGCGGGCGATCCTGATCGCATTGGTCGGGCAGACGCTCTCACAGGTCTTGCACCCGGTGCACTTCTCGTCGTGGAGCACCCAGAGGTTGCCGCGGTGGATGCGCATGATCACATCATCGTTTGCCGAGGTGCCGCTCGCCCCGAGCTGCGGGTCGGCCTCCTTGTTCACCGGGCAGGCGACCACGCAGTTGCCGCAGCGTACGCAGGTGTCCGGGTTGACCGTCACCTGATAGCGGACCGAGATCGAGGTGCCGTCGGTGTGCTGGGTGTCGAGGACGCGCCCGGCGTCGAGCACGTCCTCAGGGCAGGCCTCGACACAGAGGCCGCACCTGATGCAGTGGCCCGGATAGATCTTCGGCACCCATGTCTCGCCCTCCCGGACGACCTCGATCGCTCCCGGTGTCGGGCAGATCATCATGCAGGAGAGGCAATGGGTGCACTCCTTCCCGGTCAGCGCCGGATATCCCCTGAAGTAGGGTGGATCTTCGAGTGGAGCGGTCTTTACCAGGAAGAATTTCTTGATCCATTCCCCGCGCAGGAATTCTCTGACGTACCAGACGATTGACAGACCCATCTTTTACCTCTCAGTGCATGCCACACAGGGGTCGGAACTGATGAAGGACGAGGTCACGTCAGCGATGGATCTGGCCCTTTTCAGCATGTAGTGTGAGCATGCGTCAATGTTCATGATGGATGGAGTCTGAATGGCGATCTCCTCCACCCTGCCGTAGCGGTCGGCCTTCACAAAGTAGGTGAGTTCTCCCCTGGGCGCCTCACCCGAGTATCGCATCTCACCACCCTGGCAGATGCCGCCACCCCTCACCAGCCCGTCGGACTTCATTGAAAGCGCCTTCCTGATCAG
The DNA here is from genome assembly GCF_004297185.1 of Methanofollis fontis. Lineage (NCBI taxonomy): Archaea > Methanobacteriati > Methanobacteriota > Methanomicrobia > Methanomicrobiales > Methanomicrobiaceae > Methanofollis > Methanofollis fontis. Next base: position 364,668 of record NZ_PGCL01000003.1, on the reverse strand, counting down.
ATTGATGGACTGGATGATCTCCTCGAACCTGACCATGATCCTGGCGTAATTGTCGCACTCGGTCCGGATGATCGGTTTGAAGTCCAGTTTCTGGTAGGTCGGGTGAGATGTGCGCATATCAACATCGATCCCGCTTGCCCGCGCCGTCGGTCCGACTGCATGGGCTTCGAGGGCTTCGTCTCTGGTGAGCACACCAACGCCCCGGCTTCGCAGCCCGATCATCGGTCCGTCTTCAAACATCTGAGTATACCGGCGGATGTTCCGTTCGAGCAGATCGAGGGTCGTCCTGAGAGTGTTCTCGTCCTCTGGCTGCAGGTCGTAGCGGACCCCGCCCGGGATCATGTAGGCGGTGTTCACCCGGTTGCCGGTGATCATCTCGATCATGTCCATGGCATGCTCGCGTTCATTGAGGAGATACATCCCAATGGTCTCATGCTCGATGGTATAGCAATATGAGAAGTTGGCGATGAGATGGCTCTGGATGCGGTCGAGTTCGTTGACGATCACCCGCAGCAGGGCCGCACGTTCAGGCGGTGCGATCCCGCTGATCGCCTCCATCGTCTCGGTGAAGACCATATTGTGGACAACGGAACAGATGCCGCATACCCGTTCAGCAAGGAACATCACCTCCTGCCAGGGGCGACCTTGCATGATCCGTTCGATCCCTTTCTTCATGTAGCCGAGTTCCACCTCGGTGTTATAGACGAGTTCCCCCTTTGTTTCGCATTTGATCCTGATTGGCTCTTTCCAGCAGGGGTGGACCGGTCCGAGGGGCACTGCAACATCGACCGTTCTTTTCATGGTTTTTTCTCCTCGTAGTCTTTGAATACTGTTGGCGCAAGCGAAAGGACCGCTCTGATGATTTCGGTCGGTCTTGGCGGGCATCCCGGCACATTTGCGGCGATAGGGATATATTTGGATGCAGGCGGGTTCACATAACTCCCCTCGCGGTTGAAGACACAGCCCGATACCGGGCAGTTGCCGATGGCGATCGCCACCTTCGGTTCGGGGATCTTCTCCCAGATCGCCGGGAGTTTGTCTTCCCACTGGGGAGTGACGCAACCGATCACCAGCAGGACGTCTGCCTCCCGCGGGTTGTTGTGGACATAGATGCCGTACTGCTCAAGGTCGTAGCGCGGCGAGAGGCAGGCGAGCACCTCGATGTCGCAGCCGTTGCACGAACCTGTGTCCACGTATGCGACATGAATTGAGCGGGAACGCACGGCATTTTTAAATTTCTGGAGCATTCCAGTCATGGTGATATCACTTCCCTGAGCATTGCCTTGCCTTCCCCGACCGCATCATCATGGGCGAGTCCGCCGTCGGCAAGGGATCGTGCCCTGGCATATGCGGCCTCCATCTCCGATTTGGTAAAGACCTGGACATAGCGGACGAAGAGGTCTCTGCCGAGGGCATCCGCGATAGGGTCTTTGCTGTCCATGGCGGAGAGTCCGGCCTCGAACCGGGCAGGCATGTTCTCAAGATTGGACATGTCAAGCCGTTCGATGAGAAGGAGGCGGAGTTTCTGAATTCTGATGCCAAGAAGGGCGGCCATTTCTCTGACCGTCTGGTCCTGACGTTTTCCTATGATCACGTTGTATTTCAGGGGGCGCAGATCCTTTTCATAGAGATATTCAGTCATACTATCCCTCCCAGGGAAAGCAGTCCGTAGATCCCGAATAGCCCGACACAACCCCAGAGCAGTGTCATCTCCATGGTTTTGAGGCGGTGCCCGTTGCCCGTCCAGAGCAGACTTCCGGCAACCGCCAGCAGCAGTGCCGCCGCAAGCGCCCCGACAGATACAGACGGCTGCTCTAACGCCTGGATGAGCAGGATGAGGGCGTAGACTGCGGCTCCACCGGCAATTGCATTCTGGATTACACTCATAATAACACCCCCATGGCGAGGACATAGACCACAATCACGCCCGCCACCCCGATCTGGATGGTGACAGTATCAAAGGGCGAGAGCATCGGCGTGATGGCACAGATAAACGAGAGGGACAGCAGCACAAGGAGCATGGCCACGGCCAGCGCCAACAGGGGCAACGGTCCGATGAAGATCAGGATGAAGGCGTAGATGAGCACGAAGGTCTTGAGGGCGAAGGCCGCCTCAAGTCCTGCACGCCAGACGCCGAAGTGCTCGGTGACGTTCCCGCTTACGATTTCCTTGCTCTCGATGACGGCAAAGGGGCTGTAATGCATCTTTGCCAGGACGACGATGTAAAGGGCGGCGGCCGCCGGCCATATCGCCAGCAGGAGGGGGCCGTGCACCTCCTGCCAGGCGAGGATATCGGAGATCATCAGGGAATCGGTGACCAGATAGACCGCAGCGATCGTGGCGAAGAGCGGTATCTCGGAGGCCGCCGACATCACCGACCTGATGGCGCCGAACTTGCCGTAGGGCGAACCCGACGAGAGACCGAGACCGTGCTCGACGATCTTGTGGATCATGTAGACTCCGAAAAGGAGGAGCAGGCTCTCCCCTGAGAGGAGCACGAAGAAGGCGGTGCTCCATATGCCGATGGCGATTGGCACTACGGCGACGAAGAGAACCTGGCTTGCGGTCTTCGGGATCCAGGTCTGTTTGAAGGAGAATTTCAGGACATGAAGGATCTCCTGCCAGATCGGTGGTCCGGGCCGTCCCTGAATCCGTGCGATCGCTTTCCGGTGGATGCCGTGAAGGAGGAGGCCGGCAAAGATAGCAAAGATCAGGTATTCTATCATATAGATCAGAACCCTATGAACGGGGTATCCCCCTCTTTTTTCGATGCATTCCACCAGAGCCCAAGTAAAACAAGAAATATAGGGAAAATGACGATAATCAGCACTTCCGAGGCCCACAACGGGATAAAGCCAAGGCTCCCCGCAACAGATGCTACAACACTGGCCGCACCGGAGCAACCTGCCATCATCAGGACATTTTGTTTTTTCATAGGCATCATATCGTCAGTACGATCTCCACGATTCGCAGGAACAGGAGCAGGGAACTCACATGGATCATGAGGACATAGGGTGCGCCGGGCGCACGGGTGATCTCCGCCTTTGCGATGTAGAACGGCGCCATCCCCTCGCCCATCACCCCGAGCACCAGAAAGATCTTTGCGATGAGGGGGACGGCCGCTGCGCCGGCGAGCGCCCAGATGGAGAGGGTGCCGGTCGACGCCAGCACGATCGCCGCACCGCCGAAGAGGGGGATGGTAGCGACCATCGCCACAATCCCGTACTGGTAGGCGGCTTCAAGGACATGCCGGTTCTGCACTGCGGCGACAATCCCGATGTTTGTGATCCCGATCATCGAGCTGAATAGAGTGAAGTTGAATATGTCGCCGCTTACCATCGCCCCGAGGGTGGCAAGACCGCAGGCGATCGCCATGAAACGCTGAAACCTGACCTGGTCCTTCGGGATCTCCTTGGCATAATAGGCGTCGCCTCCAAAGACGATATCCAGCGGTTTTTCCGGGAGACTGATGATCGCCAGTAGCGTGAAAAGCAGGGCGAAGGTGAAGAGCATCGCCGTATAGATGCTGAAATAGTTGACAATGTCGCCGAACTCAATAGCCAGGAGTTCTACCCCTTCGACGGGAAGATCAAACATGCTTTCCACCCCGCATGGTGCCCACGAGGGCCATCTTGGCCATCACCTTCAGGAGGATGGCACCGCCTGCCACCATCACTGCAAAGAGCCAGTATGAGGGTGCGATCATGAAGATGAAGAAGGCCGCGATCCAGAGCACCCAGGCGTAACCGCTTGCCGTCTCAATCAAGGCGAAGGCCTCGTCGTGCCCCTTGCAGAAGAACCAGAAGAGGAGGCCGGTACCTGCGACCGCACCGCCCGAGAAGCCAGAGAGGATGATCCCATAGACAACGAGCACGGCCGCGAGGATTGCCGGAGCGCTGTCCATGATCTCGAGGTGCATCAGCCGTTCTGGTGCCTGTTTCAGCCCTTCTTTGACGAGATACACTTCTGAGAGGGCCATCAGTTCAGAGATCCCGACGACAAGACCCGGAAGGATCAGCGCCTCGGCGAGATCGGTCGCTACAAGGGCGATGATGGTGAGTCCGACGATCTCGGCGAGATCGGTGAGCAGGAGCCGGTGGAGATCGTCATTCTCACGGAGCAGGGCGGAAAAGGCGATTGCCGTGGCGATCAGGACGATCGTGAGGACGATCCAGTACGACGTCATCCCTCCCGCCTCCTGAAGAGGAACGAGGCAATTGAAAATGCCGTGAAGAGGATGCTGGTTTCAACGACGGTGTCGAGCCCCCGTGTGTTGTACAGGATCTCGTCGATGATGCCGCCAGGATGGGAGACGATCGTGGTGCCGAGATGTGGGGTGGTGTCGGCAAGGAACTCTGAGAAGGGCGTGAGGTAGGCGGTCACATAGCCCAGGTACGGTGAGTTTTCGGGGTACTGCGCCGCAACGCTTGTGTTCCCGAAGGGTTCGCCCCCGCGGTCATAGGGGTCGAGGCTGCTCGTGCGGTCGATCGCCTTGGGGTAGAGGTCGTCCCCGTGGTAGGTGATACCGGGGAGGGTGAAGAGCCCGATGACGATGCCGACCAGGATGAGCGTAGCATACAGGAACGAGAGGTTATCGAAGTCCGCAAGGATCTTTGAAATTCTGCTGATGATCATGCCGCTTTCCTCCGTTCGACCACTCTGATCATGACAAAGGTCGATATCGCGGTAACGGCGATAAAGGTGAGCAATGCCAGTGTTTCGTCGTAGGCGAGCATCACCAGGAGCAGTCCCCATGCCGGGATTTCGAGGTTGATGATCCGGGTGAGGTAGTTTTTCGGCCGCGGGAATGCGGCGGCGACGGCCCCAATGATCAGCACCGCGAGCCCGAGAGCGAGTTCAGTCTGCATTGTCGTACCTCCCGGTGATGGCGAGCACAAAAATCGTTGTTACCGGTGCGATCAGGGCCACGGCCACGGCCACGTCGAGATAGCCCCGCCCCACGATAAAGGGGACGATGCCGCCGATCATCACCCCGAGGGCGATCAGTTTGCTGAAGGGATCACGTGAAAAAGCGGTCCCAAGGGCTCCAATAAGTGTAATCAAGGCAAGCGCGACCTGTAGGTACTCAATCATGTTGCATCACCTCCGCACGCGCCGATGCGATCGCATTGGCCTCAAGGGTCGAACCGACAAAATATGCCGCTGCAGCCAGAATGGAGAGTGGATGGCTCAGGATCAGCACGATCAGTCCGGCGATCGCGAAGTTCATCACATTCAGGTACGGGAGTTTCCGGTAGGTGTCGGGCTCGATGATCGTGCGCACGGCGGCAAGGAGTGCGATTGCACCGCAGACATAGAGGGCGATCAACTCCGCCACCCCCAGATGCGCCCGAGGATTCTGCTTGCATGCGGGTGGGAAAGCCCCTGGATCGTCAGAATGGCGATCACCATCCCGGCGATGAAATTTTCAGCAGAGAAGCCGAGCAGCACAAAACCGCTGACCATGACGCTCGATAGAACAGCGCCGGTCGTCCCGGCATATCCTGGATCATGGCAAATTCGGTTCCCGATAAATACGAGCACCGCTGCTGCAAGCCCGCCTGGCAGTCCGGCAACATACACGCCGCAGGCAGCGAGGAGTGTCCCGGCCGAAGCATCGGGTGAGGAGACGATGTTGCCCATCATCGTCCCGCCGGGGAGTGATCCGCCCCCTTTCTCTATGGCGCGTCCAATCGCCGAAGCTCCCTTCACACCACCCCTTTCCGGCAGTCTGAAGAAGATATCGACGGCGACGAAGAGCAGCCAGCAGAGAATGGCTGCAACCGGTATCTGCAGAACATCGGTGAGCATCGGAGGTCTCCGGTCCGTATAATGAAAACTCTTTAACCCAATCTATAGCATAAATGTTTTTATCCGCCATTATCTGGGCAGATAAACCGCATTTTCTCTATATGGTTGGTATTTGGTCCCCATCATATAAGAAAATTGATATGTTGTCATATTTGGCAGAAAATGGTGACTTTATGCCTCAATGTCCTCATTGTGCCTGCATCTGTTTGTTTTTCAGGTGCGGTGCACCGGAAGGGGTGGTCAGGAATGATCTGGTTTTTGCGGCGGGACCGTTTCGGAAGGTCCGGCTATCTTTATCAGCGGAGAAACGCCATCTCTGTATATCTCATGGCACCCGATCTACCCCTCCCTGACCGCCTGACCGTCTATCTCGTCCTGGGCATCTTCGCCGCCGGGGCCATCGCCTTCTGGGGCCTGCTCTGGGTGGTGATCCTGGCCGCTTCCATTGCTGTTGTGATTATGCCCCTGCAACGCTGGCTTTCCCGCTCCATCGGCGAGGCGAGCGCCGCCCTGATCTCCACCATAGCAGTATTTTTCGCGGTGTTCGGTGCCCTCGGTTTTGCCATCGGTGTGCTGGCCCAGAATGCCGAGTATCTCTCGGGGATCGTTCAGGGTATCCTGGCATGGATCGATTCTGCGCAGGTGCCCGGCGTGACGAACGGGGTGTCATCACCTGACCTCGCCGAATGGTTTTCCGGCCAGTTTGACGACCTTGGCGAATGGATCTCTGCGATTGCCACACAGGTGCCGATGCTCATCGTCGACCTGATCGTCTTCTTCCTCTCCCTCTATATGTTCGTCTTCAGGGGGGACGCACTTGCAGCCGAGATCACTGCCTCCCTGCCTGTTCGCCTCCGTTCCGCCGTTGAACGGATGACCGTCACCTCGGTGGACACCCTCTATGCGATCTATGTCGTCCATGTGGCGACCTCGGTGATCACCTTCGTCCTGGCTATACCGTTTTTCTACGTGCTCGGCTACGACCACATCCTCTTCTACGCGCTGATGGCGGCGCTCTTCCAGCTGATCCCGATCCTGGGCCCCTCGATCATCATGCTCTTCCTGGGCGCCTATGCCCTCTCCCTTGGCGATATCAGGGGTGCGATCCTTGTCGCCCTCATTGGCTACCCGATCGTCTGCGCCCTGCCGGACCTGTATTTCAGGCCACTGATGATGGGGCGGCGGGCAAGCATCCACCCGGTGATCATGTGGATCGGGTTTTTCGGCGGTCTTGCGGTGATGGGTATCGTCGGATTCGTGCTCGGTCCCCTCTTCCTCGCACTCGGGGTCGCCGGATACCATATCCTGGTGGAGGAGATGGAGGGTGTGAAGAAGACAGCGAATGCCTGACCATACTGGTAACAGAACCCTTTTTTTGCTGATACGGCAGAACCATCTCCATACGTATTCAGGAGTATGAATTCAGATGAAGATCGATATGCTCGCATTGTTCACGGCGTTTCTCTGCCTCTGCCTGTGTGTGACGGCAGGGTGCACCGGCACCGTCGAAGACAGAACGGCAGCGGTGCCTGAGGCGACGCCGACCCCCGTCTCCATCAATGATACGCCGGTCCAGTATGCAGAGGTGAACGGTGTCAGTCTGGCATACCGGGAGTTCGGGGAGGGCGATCCCCTGCTGCTGGTCCCCGGGTTCGGCGGGGTGATGGACGGGTGGAACGAGACATTTATTGGTATCCTTGCCGGGCACTACCATGTCTACACCTACGATCACCGCGCCATGGGCTACAGCGGCGACAATGACGACCCCTATACGATCCCGCAACTCGCCGACGATGCGGCGGCGCTGATGGGGGCGCTCGGTTATGAGAGCATGCATGTCTACGGCGTCTCGATGGGGTCGTCGGTCTCGCAGCAACTGGTTATCGACCATCCGGAAAAGGTCAGGAAACTCGTGCTCTCCTCGCCCACCTACAGCGTGGGGCTGAACGAGACGACGGTGCTCTACGGTCTGATCGTGGAGAGCGCGGAAGACCCTTCCACCCCCGCAGGGGAGCGAAAAGAGGCGGAGGCAAACCTGGTCTGGGAGGGCACCTATGACGGTCTTTCAGGCATTACCAATGACGTGATGCTCCTGGTCGGGACCGACGACGTCCTCACCCCCGATGCGGTGGCCGTACAGATGGCCGGAGAGATCGAGGGTTCGTGGCTTGTGCGCTTCAAGGGCGTCCCCCATGCCGGGTCCCATTATGCGCCGGTGGAGTACGGGGAGATCGTGCTGACCTTCCTGGGGATGGACGAGTCCCCCCTCTGACCCCTCTTTTTTGCACGCTTACATTTCTCAGGAACTGAAGGGATCGCCGGATAGCCTCCACACGTCGAGCGGGCGATTTTCTTCAGGCATCAGGCGGCGCTCATGGGGGTGCAATGGGTCCGAAAAGCGTTCGAGGGGTTTTTTCGGAACGGCCGCCGCTCCTGAAATCCCCTCCTTTATACGGCAGAATCTTCGTTTTTCAGCCGCTTCGCCTTGAGGATGATATAGTAGCCGCCGACCAGGGAGGTGAGCAGCAGGGCCAGACCGATGAGGGGGAGGTCGGATACATCGGTCGAATCGAAGAGGATGATCTTGCGGGCGATGGCGATGATGGCAACGAGCAGGATCACCTCGACGCGCACCTCGTGGTGCTCCACATACGCCCTGATGGTCTCGAGGAGTTCGACACCGATGAGGATGAGCAGGAAGGCGCCGAAAACGCCCAGTATCTCGTGGTTTTCCAGCCTGAACATCCGGTCGTCGATGATGCCGTAAATCACCAGCAGCACGAGTTCGATGACGGCGAAGGCGATCACAACGGCAAGGAGGGCAATCAGGATCCGGTAGATCCACTTCTCATAGGTGTCCAGCAGTTCGAGCATGCGTATGGCTGATGATCTGAAATCGGGGAGTATTTATGTGAGCCGGAATGAATCCCGGTCGGGAATCTTTTTTACCCATGGCGCCATATCATCTGGGCGTCATTTTCAAGCGAGGGTTGCCGAGCCTGGTCAAAGGCGCAGGGCTTAGGACCCTGTCTTATAGGAGTTCGAGCGTTCGAATCGCTCCCCTCGCATCCAAATTCTCTGCCGGTTCAAAATTCAGATACAGTTGGTCTATTCTTTACCGCGTGCCCCGGGTAACGACGCTATGCGGTTTACCCTCTCTTTAAGATGAATGCGGGTGTCTCAGTTGCCCAGTTGGCAGAGCGCGCTATGAGTAAGATAGCCCGTGACAAAAATCACAGTTCATCTCCATAGAAGAGCGGCTCGAGGGTTCAAGGCCTCATTGATTCTTCATTACCCGAATCATGCCGTTGTCCAGTTTTCATAAAACGGCGAGGGGAGCATGGGATACACGCGGTATACATGGCGATAGACTTCATCCGCTCTTGCATCCACATCTTCCTCTGTGTAGTGATCCACCGGCAGACCGGTTGATTCGTTCCAGAGGAAATCGTGGATGGTGAGTCGGACTGCGTCTCGCGTGGCTTCCTTGTCACGCCAGTGATCGATTCGAAGTCTCTCTCTCTTGAGGGTCTTAAGGAGCTCAACGGCGACTTCCTTGATGTGCTGGATTTCAGTGGAAGAAAGGTCCGGCTTCTTCAAAAGATCAAAAACCGCCAGTGACTCCTCATCGAGGCCTTCCCGCACAGCCCGGCTTTCCTCCTCTTCCATCTCGTTTATGAACCGCAGCAGGGCTTCGAATGTCTTCTCGATGGTTGCCCGATCCTTTTCGCGATTATATTCAACTACGATGTCCTCATAGTGCCGTTGGAAGTCCGTCCGCAACGGATTCTGCTGCAGAAGCCGATACAGGCGCTGATCGATAACCTGTTTGAGATTCTGGACGGTTGTTCGTTTCGCTGGACTCCGTTCGAACTCCTGCCAGAGCCGGTCAAAGTCGATTTTACTAATGTCATATGGTTCGGAATCTTCGGCAATACCATCCGGTCGGGTCTCAATCGCCCCATCAACCACCCGGTGAAACTCACGGATAATGTCGGTGATGTCCGCCATATCGCGATCCTTCTGCAGGCTTCTGTAGACGACATTGATCGCGTCGTAATCGCTTCGATGCGCGTTGATCCCCTTCACATTAATGCATGCCTTGAATTTCGTGAACACTGCCCGGCACATCACCTCAAATCGTTTACGCGACTCGTCGTTCTCGTTGGCCGCCTCCTTGGCAGCAAGGATGGCTGCGTTCCGCTGGAAGCTCTTCTTTGAGATGATATCATCCAGCGATGCGCCGCGTTCGGTCAGGAATGAGCGGACGAGCACGATCGCTTCGGCCAGATCGGCCAGAAGATCCTCCTCAGGCTTCGCGGGTTCGATTTGTCCGTCTTTGCCGCTCCGGGAACCATCCCCACGTCCGGCATACGTCGACAGCGCTTTGCGCAGGTTTTTAAGGATGCCGCAGTAGTCCACGATCATCCCGTTGTTCTTGCCTTCGTTCACGCGGTTGGCACGGGCAATGGCCTGCATCAGCGTGTGCGCCTTGAGAGGTTTGTCCAGATACAGCGTCGAGAGGCTCGGAACGTCGAACCCGGTCAGCCACATGGCACAGACAATCGCAATCCGGAACGGGTGATCTCCCTCCTTAAAAGCGTCGTCCAGCGCCAGTCTCTGCATGTTGTGGAACTGAGGCTGCTCCCGCATGAACTCTGGCAGGTCGATCCCATCTTTGATCAGGCGGCGATGCGGGGTAATGTCCAGGTCCCACTTGCGGAACTTTTCGACCTCGCCCTGTTCTTCGCTTACTACGACAACCGCGCGGGTCTCACGCATCCAGTCGATCTGCCGTTGCAGGAATGCCTCTTCCTGCTCGTCGGTTGTCCGGGATGTTTCAGCTTCCAGTCCGGCGATGCGCTCGTCCCAATATTTGCTGATCAGGCCGTGCATCCGCACGCAGGTCACCTTGTCGATGCACACCAGCATCGCCTTGCCGGTTTCCCAGGCCGTCGAATAGTGCTGGACGAAGTCGCTGGCAATCTGGTCGAGCCGCTTGTCGGCGGTGATGATGTGATAGTCCCGCCTGAGTTCCCGCTCCAGCCGCTGTGCCACATCGATGTCATCCGTCTGCAGTTCTTCAAGTTTCTTGGCAATCCGCTCGTTCACGTCGCCGATGGCCACGCCGAGCTTCTCGCCCCGGGCGTCGTAGTACAGCGGAACGGTGGCCTTGTCATCGACTGCCCGCTGGAAGTCGTACGTCGAGATGTAGTCTCCGAACACCCGACGCGTGACTTCGTCTTCGTCCTTAAACAGCGGTGTGCCGGTAAACCCGATGAAGCTGGCGTTCGGGAGGGCGTTTCGCATGTTCAGCGCCAGAGTTCCGGACTGCGTACGATGTGCCTCGTCGGTGATGACAATGATGTCGTCGCGTTGTGTGTAGCCCTCATCCGGATTCACATCCCTATTGAACTTCTGAATCAGCGAGAAAATGTACGACTTATGCTCTGCGAGCAGGTGACTGAGGTGATCGCCGCTGGATGCCCGGCACGGGTCGCGGTCGTTATCAGCCACACCGCACCCGGCAAAGGTCTTGTAGATCTGGGTGTCGAGGTCGTCGCGGTCTGTGAGCACAAGGAAGGTGAAGTTCCCCCCGAGTTTGCGGTGGATCTTCCGTGTGAACAACACCATCGAGTAACTCTTGCCCGCCCCCTGCGTGTGCCAGAACACTCCCAGCTTCCCCTGCCGATTCTTGCGATCCCGGACGGCCTCGATGGCCCGGTTCACGCCGAGGAACTGATGGTTCCGGGCAAGAATTTTCCTCGGCTCGCCGGCCGAATCGTCAAAGACGATGAAGTTCTCCAGCAAGTCCATGAAGGTGGTCTTATCGCATACTCCCTTCAGGAGCGTCTCCATGTCCACCACGCCGGGCTGGTCCTCAGCCAGACGCTTCCACTCATGGAAGTGCTCGAAGCGGCTGGTCACCGAGCCGATCTTGGCGTCTACGCCATTGGCCAGCACGACGAAGGCGTTGTGATGGAACAGGTGCGGCACCGTGTCCTTGTAGTCCTTGAAATTTTTCTCGTAGGCCGCCCGGATATCCTTGCTGACGTTCTTCAGCTCCATGAACAGCAGCGGCAGGCCGTTGACGAATCCCACGATGTCGGCCCGTCGACGGTACAGGTCGCCCCGGACCCAGAGTTCCCGCACGCAGAGGAAGTGGTTGTTCGCGGGTTCGGTGAAGTCAAACACCCGCAGCCGCTCGCGGACCCGCTCGTTCTTGTCGTTCCTGAAGGTGACCTGCACGCCGTCACGGACAAGATCGTACTTCTCGCGGTTTGTGGCGATCATCGACTGCATCGCCCCTGTCGAAACGATCTGCCGCACGGCGTCGTCATAGGCTTCCTCGGGTAATCCGGGGTTCAGCTCGACGAGCTTGGTTCTGAGGGGTCGTGTCAGGACGACGTCCCGGTCCGAAGCGCGGCCCAGCAGGCTGTCCGGCCCGAAGTCCTCGTTGTTATAGGCGTACACCGAGTTCCACCCCAGCTCCTGCTCCAGGTACTCGGCCGTGGTCTGCTGGACGAGGGTGTCCTCGGTGTAGGTGGTCATTTACCGGGCCTCTCGAAATGAATGCCAAGTAAACTATCGGACGGTGTCGCATCTGACAGAGTAAGCTGCACGTGTTGCTGAAAATCAAAGCCTTTGCTGAAGTCTTCAATCGGGACCATATCCGAATTGATAGTGCAGATATACTGGCCGCCAAGAGAGGTTGTTACTTCGTGAGCTCGCTCAAATGCCAGCGCCCGCTGACGACCGTCCACAGAGTCATACATCAGAGTGTCATGGATCAGGAAATCGATTCCATGAGGGATTTGCATTTGGACTTGGAGAACAGCGAGGTCAAAGCAGAAAATCTTCATTTTTCCGATGCCTTCGCTGCCGCTACGTTCGATTTCTACCTGATACTCGTAGCCCTTTTCACCAACATCGATTACCAGTCTTCCAGGAGATTTATAGAGCGCCTGGGAGTGCTCGTTGAACAAACGAACAGCTTCGGACCAAACGCCCACGCGCTGCTCATGATCCTGCTCAGCAGTCTGAACCAATTCCGCCTTTGCTGCCTTGACTTCTCGCTTGGTAGCGGTGAGGTTCTTCATCTCCCTCAACCGAGTCTGAACCCGATCAAGTGATCCCCGTAATTCTACATAGCGTTCTTGGAGTTTGGTGATCTCTTGCAGCGCGCCATGTGTCTGGAGAACTTCCAGCACCTCGGCACGCTGGTCGGTCAACTCCTTAATTTGCTCTTCGCGCTCACTGATAACTTTCTGGATGCGTGTAATCTCGGTTTCCAAGAAGTCGCGTCGATTGGATACAACCCTTTGGTGAAAAACTCGAACATCATCTAATGACCGTTTGACTGCGTCGGGAAACAACAAACCGGATTCTTCGTATAACCGCTCTAGTGACATACCCGCAGGCGGCTTCTCTTCTTTAATGGATTCCTGGTAGCGACTCAAGCGTCGCCTGTAAGTGACGTTACGATTGGCCAAATCATGGATTTCTTGGGTAAAACGGTCTGCGTCCTGTTGCACGGATTCATACTGTGGATGGACCTTGAACGTGTCCAGAGCCTGTTTAGCAGAGGTGGTCTGTTGCTCCAACTGGATACGCTGGGTCTCCAGTTCGCCAACGGTACCAATTGCGCCTTCCATCGCGCCTGTCTTGATAGCTGTCTCAATAGCCTTGACGCCCTCCTCTCGATCCTTCAGGCTCTTCAAACGGGATGGGTACTCCCAGTTCATTCCCAAGAGATAGGCCGTATGGAGTTGCACATCCCAGGTCTGCTGTCTTGCGGTATGCTGAAATGGACTGAGATAGGCGGATGGTCCACGACGAACCATGTAGGAAACAAGGCTCCGGAAGCTGGGCTTATATTTCACTGACCCAGTAGACATGGGGATACTAAAAAGGGCCCAACCGAGAATTTTTCGCCAACGTTCTACCGTATAAATCATCTCACCTGATTTTACATCGCGATCAGGTTGCTCGATCCAGCCCTTAGTAGACCCTTCAACGACGATACGATTGTGTTCAGTCACCGCCCGCGTCACTTTGACCCGGTTACCACCGAGGGTGAGTTCGAGGGTGAATGCCCACTGCTCTAATGGTTCGATCACCAACCCTTTGCCCTTCCTTGCACGGCTGCCCAGACAGAAGTCAATGATCTCGATCAGTGTCGATTTACCGAGGCCATTGCGTGTGTCCTTCTCGGTCGAAGCCTCAGAGCGCTCGGCAAGGATAACATTGAGTCCAGTGGTGAAGTTCACCGTATGGAAAGATGGCTGATTGGCAGATACACTGTGAATCATGACGCCTCCCGCTGGATCATGCCTTGGGAGAGGTTGATGACTCCCGTAATGTGTAAAAGGTCTAATGCCAGCACAAAACGTTCGTAGGTTCCAACAGACGGGTCATCCCGAACCTTGTCCCAGAGGCTGGTGACAGTCTGTGGCTGTTCCAAGCAATACAACAATACGGCGCCGACGCCAAGCAGGGACTGTTCTTCAGAGATGTGCTTCGATGGCAAGATCATTTCTCGAACACCTCACATGTTTCAAACAGGTGGATCAATACAGCCAACCCGGCTGAACGTTGGGCTTGGCGGGTAAAACCTCGCTGGGCAAACCTGCACATCAACTCGAATAGGTCACCGCCTTTGATGCCTTCCTTCTTGAGACACCAGTATTCCTCAAGGAAACCAGCTTTTAGGCGTTCTGGAAATTCAGCATCAGTCTGAGCAACGCTCTCAATGTACCGGGATACTTCACTTGCGACGCCCAGCCCCATCGCGATGACGCCACGTGCATCATCGTCGAGATCGTTCTTCTTGATTTTGTCATCGAGCCCGAGCAGCGAATAATCGGTGGTGACGACAGACGGCTGGATTGTAGTGGCCCACCGCGTTGCCTCCTCCAGTTCCGGGAATCCAACGTCAGCGAATGCATCAAGCATTGCCTGGCGGACCTTTTCCTCGTGCTTCGCTTTGATTTTATGCAGTCTTTCGACCGGATAGGCGTTCTCGCCATGCGGGATGGCGTCGATGGTGGTGTGACAGGTACTGCAGAGATAGATCAGGTTATTGTAGTGGTTGCGTTGCTCATCGGTCATACTGGGGTCGTATCGTGCAGACCTCTTTTTTTTACCATCACCATTATGCTCTCCCGCGATATGGGCAGCTTCACCGACATTGATAGGATAACCCGAATCGCTATCGGGTGTGAGTTTACAATTGCATCCAGGCATTGCGCAGGTGTCGCCACTTCTAAAGGCCAACAGCAGTTTGGTTGCGTAGGTTGCGCTCATACTGCTACCTCCCCGTTCATTAAGCGAGGCAGGAGCAAATCGCGGGCTTGTGTAAGTTGTTGATTCATCAAGGCAAGATTTCGTAACTGATCGCAGATTGGAGCGACTGTATCACTGAACAAAGTCAACAGGGTATGCGGCGGCAGCAAGAACTCTGATTTGAGGAGGAATTTCCAGTCGGCTCGCGGCATCTTCGAGCCTTCGCGAACAGTTTTTGATGCCAAAGCCACAAACTCAGCGCTTGAGAGCAGGAACAGAACGTAGTGATAGAGCTGATTCCCGTTTGGGCGAATCACAATTGCATCTGAAGAAGTGATCCCGTCGACAAGAGCAAAGCCGACTTTGTGGAAGTACGGCCGGATCTTTCCAAAGAGTATGTCCCCTTCCGCGAATTTGTATTTGGTGCTGTCGACATCTGCAGCACTTCCCCAGTCATTCAGTGTGATAGAACGCCGTGGAATGTGCTCAAGCCCGATGTAGACAGTTTCTGGCGGTAGAGTCTTCGGATCGGTTGCGTCGCGGACATCCGTGCAGAGTTCAGAGAGTCGCTTCCTCCCCCACCCCTCCGGCACGCCATCCACGACCCTGACATGTTCATGGCCAGGGAAGCGGAGGTGGACGAACCATTCCCGGTAGAGCAGCCTCGCCGCCTGTTCGAGCAATTGAATCCGACGCTGATTGTTCTCGATGAGGTCGTCGTAGGCGGAGAGGATGGAGGCAATTTTCTTCTGTTCATTGAGATCTGCAGGAACCGTTACTCTGACACGATAGATGCGTTCAGGAGCAGTATGCCGAACCTTCGTTCCAGTAGCGCTGCCGCTTATTTGGCCTCGTACTGCTTTCGTGTTGAACAGGTAGTAGAGGAACTTCTTGTCAATCAGACCATTTCGCTCTTGAATGAGACCTAATCGCTGGTTGTGAAGATATTTCCCACCTTCAGGGATCAAGGCGGAACTTCCGAGAAGACCCGGGCCCTGCTCAGTCATTGCAACGATTAGGTCATCCTCTTCGAGCACGTAGCCTTCAGGAATGTCTCCAGTATAGAACCGGTCTTTGCCGGGACGAACTCGAAAGCCGCCTTCCTCATAGAAGTTGCCAGGCGTGAGGACGATAAATTCGCCACTATCAGAGAAGTGTTGACCTTTAAATGCAAATCCGTGTTTCACATGAATTGCATCCCCGAGGGCAATTTCGCTCCAGCTCACACCGCCACCCCCGCAACATCCCCCTTACCGGCCGCCGCCAGCGACCGCTCCGCTCCGACACGGACACCGACCACGCCACCACCGCCGCTCTCCGGAAACCGTGCAACGCACCGTTGCACAAACTCCCGGCTGCAAGTGCCCCTCATTCCCCGTCCTCCAGAAGCCTCGCGATCTCCTCCGGGCCCGGCAGCTCGTCCCGGAGTTCCCGGGGCAGCTCCCTGACCGTCCGGTAGGTGGCGATGCCGATGGGGCTTATCGAGGACTGCAGGGCGTACTCGACGACGGTGCGGCTCTTCTCCTTGCAGAGGACGATCCCGATCGGGGGATTTTCCTCCTCCTGCCGCTCCTGCCGGTCCAGGGCGGCGAGGTAGAACTGCATCTTCCCGACGAACTCGGGCTGGAACTCGCCGATCTTCAGCTCGACGGCCACCAGGCAGCGGAGCCGCCGGTGGAAGAGCAGCAGGTCGATGAAGTACTCCTTCTCCCCGACCTCCAGTCGGAACTGGCTGCCGACGAAGGCGAAGATGCCGCCCATTACCCGCAGGAACTCCTCGACCCGGGCGATGAGAGCGCGTTCGAGCTCCCGCTCGGAGTGCTCCTCCCCAAGTTCCAGGAAATCGAACGTATACTCGTCCCTGACCGCGAGTTTTGCCTGCGCCCGCAGCTCCGGCGTGAGAGCCCGGTCGAAGTTGGTCTGCCCGAGGAGCGTCTTTTCGTAGCTCTGGTTCTCGATATGGTGGACCAGCACGTTCCTCGACCAGCCGAACTTGCGGGTCATGCGGAGGTAGAACTCACGCTCCAGGGGGTCCTTGCACCGCGCCATGATGACGAGGTTGTGACTCCAGCTGACTTCTCCAACCAGTGGTTGGAGTTTTTCGCTGTCGCGGTACTCCAGGTAGAACTGCCGCATATACCAGAGATTCTGGACGGAAAAACCCCGGATCCCGGGAAACTCCTGCTGCAGGTCGGTCGCCAGCCGCTCGACGACCGACCTGCCCCATCCCTCGTGCTCCTGCCGGCGGGCGATTATTTCGCCGATATCCCGGTACAGCCCGACCAGTTCCGTATTGACCGCCCTGAGCGCCCGGTACCGGGCGGTGAGAATCCGCTCTTTGACCTCGACGAGCAGTGAGCCATACCCTTCCGGCAGGTCCGGAACTGTCATACCCCCAGCTCCTCAAAGTTCTTCTTGATGGTCGCCGCCAGCTGCACCGCCTCGGCGTTGAGACTCTCCAGCTCCACGTGAATCTCGCGTAGCGCTTCCTCGAAGTCGAAGTCCTCGTCCTCTTCCTCGGGGGCGACGCCGACATAGCGGCCGGGAGTCAGGGACCAGTCGTTGGCCTCGATCTCGGCCCTGTCCACGAGCTTGACCAGCCCTTCCACATCGCAGAGCTTCGCATCGGGGAATCGTTCGGTCAGCCAGTGGGCCTGCCGCCAGAAGTAGCGCACCTGCTTGAGCTGCTCCACAGCTACCTGGCGGGCTTCATCGGCGGCCTTGCGGGCGCGGGTGACATCGCGGCCTGACCATGCATTGCTGCCGCGGGCGTCGCATTCGTTCTCGCAGGTGTCGATGAGGCGGGAGGCGAGTTTATAGAGGAGGTCCGTCTGTTTGACAAGGTCGCGGCTGCTATCGACCAGCGGGGCGAGGCGGTCGACCGCTTTCTTGAGTTCTCCGTTGGTGGTCTTCTGTGTCTGCCACGCAGCCTGCTGCCCGGAAATCTCTTTCCGGAAGCCCGCCACGTCTGCTTCGAACAGGGGCATCACATCGTCGAGTTCCGTGAGCGCCTCGGCGTGGGGGCCATCTGCGGGCAGGGTCGCAAGGAACGGCTGCAGTGCCTCCCGCAGCGTGGAAAGGGAACTGATGAACGAAGGAAGCGGCTCGATCGTTTCACCGTCGTCATTCAGGGTGGCGAAACAGCCCTCGGTTTCATCCAGCATGCGATGGCAATAGCCTGCCACGAGATCGAGGTACTTCTCGGTGTGGCCGCGGTAGAGCCAGACGATGGCGAGGATGTTCTGCTCCTGCTCGGGCGAAAAGTCGTAGATCTTGCGGGTGACCTTCCGGTAGATATTCCTCGCATCGATCATCAGCACCTTGTCGCGGTGCTGTTCGGGCCTGTCGCGGTTGAGGAACCAGAGCTCGCAGGGAACCGTACGGGTATAGAAGAAGTTGGAGCGGATGGCGATCATCAGGTCCACATCACCCGTCTCGACGAGTTTCTGGCGGACCTTCGCTTCGCCATGACCGGCACTCGATGCCTGGGAGGACATCACGAAGCCCGCCCGCCCCTGTTCGTTCAGGTAACTGTAGAAATAACTGATCCAGACATAATTGCCGTTTGAGACCTTGCCCTTCTTGTTGGTCCCCGGCAGGCCGAAGGGAAGACGCGGGTCTGTCTTGACCTTGTCTGCGTCGATCTCGTCGACGTTGAAGGGAGGATTGGCCATCACGAAGTCGGCCCTGCCCAACAGTTCGTGGGGGTCTTCATAATAGGTGATGGCCTTGTGGATGTCGCCTTCCAGACCATGGACGGCCAGATTCATCTTTGCCAGGCGGATGGTGGTGGCGTTCTTTTCCAGCCCGTAGAAGGTGAGCCTGTCGACCGGGTTTTGGTGATGGCGCTCGACGAAGCGGGCGCTCTGGACGAACATACCGCCGGACCCGCAGGCCGGGTCCAGAACAGTGCCGGCTTCGGGTTCGAGAACGTTTGCGATGAGCGAGACGAGCGAGACCGGCGTGAAGAACTCACCGGCATCGTGGGCTTTCTGATCGGCGAACTGAGTCAGGAAATACTCGTAGATGCGGCCGAACACATCACCGGAGACCCGCTTGAGCTCATCGGGATTGAGTGTGCGGAGGAGCTGGCCGAGCACGGTGTTGTCCAGTTCCTGGTATTCGCTCTTGGGCAGAACACCCCTGAGGTTGACGTAATCCCCCTCGATGGACTCCATCGCCTCGATGATGGCCCTGGCGCGATCGTCACTGTCCGTGAGAGAGACCAGATAGTCAAACTGCGCCCTGGGCTGCAGGAAGATCGCGCTCTTCTGGGAGAAGTCTTCCTTGGTCAGTGCCCGCGTCTTGCCACCGCGTTTGGGGAGATTTGCCTCAATGGGATCCTTGACCGCAAGGAACCGGCTGTAGGCGTGCCGCAGAAAAATCAGACCCATGACGGGCAGGAAGTACTCGTTGCTTGCATAATTCGAGTTCGCCCGCAGTGTGTCCGCCGCATTCCAGAGCCGTTTTTCGATTGCTTCGATATGTTCAAGTTGAGCCATTTTTTATTCCCTTTTATTCGCTTAACGCTGACAACGATTTATCTGCATGAGATGCGTTGTCTGGCTTTCCTGTCTGAATCAGGCGTCTTCGCAAATAACGATGAATTGATTTAATCGTTTGATATGAGTTAATTTGAAAGATAGGCCATAATATTAGTTTGTTTATCAAAATATTCATATTAGACACCATAAAACTTGCCATCTATTGATGTGTGCTCATTGAATATTTTTGATAGAATATTGTGTTTTTACTCTTTTCACCGGGGATGTTCCACTCAATGTAATTTGCCCTCCCAAAATCCTGTAGATCATACATCCTGTTGTAAGGGCGACCATAATTCCGTTTATTAAAACGAAGATCGGATCGCGGTCGTCAGGTATGAGGTCTATGAGGCGGCAGGTGGTTGCTTATAATCGCCCAGAGGCCGTCATCAATCTCGATGAATGCCACGTCACAGATTATTCGTTATTGGCATTTTGTAATTTTAGAATGAAGATAACAGCATTCACCTGGGATATGCTCGGTGGAAAAAAGGGATTCTATTCTGATCGCCACGGTATCCTCACCGAGGCTCCGGCGCCCGCACCAGGTCCCGCATGCCCTCGCTGACCCATCGCCATGCCTCCTGGCGGTGCTCGGGTTTGAAGAACCGCACATCGGTGCTGGAGAAGAGGAAGAAGGCCGGCTGAACGGAGAGCAACCTTTTTTCCCACTCCTCGCCGCCGATGATCGCCTCACGCTCGACCAGTGAGACCTTGGTATCCTGGATCAGGTCGTCGGTCATGGCTCCGAAATCCTCCCCCTTGAAATCAACGATATCGACCAGCACCCGCACCGTGCCATAGCGTTCGGCCGCCAGGTCGATCGCCGGTATGAACACCTCCATGTAGTCCTCATCCGTGACATCGCCGCTGATCTGAAACCCGATGACGCACCCCGCGCTCTCCGGCAGTATCTCAATCATCTTCTCCCCTCCCTTCGCCCTCCTCCCGGAGGTATGACGGAGGGTAAGGGAATCCCCCGATTAAATAGGTTGCCGCCTCCCCCCTCAGAGACCTGCATACTCCAGCCCGACGAGCACGGCGGCGATCAGGATCACCACCGGCACCACCACCATCCAGGGGTTGAGGTTCAGCAGCTGGGGTATGCTCATGGTCGGAAACTCCCCGCGGTGGAGCACCGACGCCTCCAGGCGCGGGTAGAGCACAGCGAAGATCCCGGCCCCAAGGATGATCCCGCTCACCCCGCCGACCAGGGCATCGAGGGCGCCTGATCCGACGGCGCCGGCCACCGTGCCCGGACAATACCCCAGCACCGCAAAACCGGCGCCGAAGATGATCCCGCCGACCACCGTGGCGCCGACCGAACCGGGCTTGATGTGCAGTTCGGCAAGCCCGGCCCCCCGCATGAGATGGATCCCGACCATGCCGACCGCCACGGCGCTGAGCATCACCTTCACCACGGTGAAGTCGGTGAGCAGCAGCTGCCCGAGGATCACATCGTAGCGCGTCACGCCGCCGATCTGGAGGCAGGCGCCAAATGCGATCCCCATCAGCAGACCGAGGAGGAGTTGCTGCGGTGCGTTCTGGCGGAGGCGCTGCAGGGCGTCGGTCATGGCCCCACCCCGTAGATCAGGAAGGCACAGACGATCCCGCTGACAAAGAAGATGATGACCGCCACCCAGCTCGATATCGCCAGCTGCAGGGTGCCTGA
Source organism: Methanofollis fontis (assembly GCF_004297185.1). Lineage (NCBI taxonomy): Archaea > Methanobacteriati > Methanobacteriota > Methanomicrobia > Methanomicrobiales > Methanomicrobiaceae > Methanofollis > Methanofollis fontis. The sequence goes on along the minus strand of NZ_PGCL01000003.1, from coordinate 343,356 downwards.
TATGCCGTGGCCGCTTGTGCATCCGCCGGCCCAGCGCGACCCGATCCCCATCAGTACGCCGCCGATGATGGCGACCACAAGCCTGAATGGGATATCAGGTCCGAACGCCGCCGCAAATCGTGACGGCACCCAGATCAGGGCGAACTCCCCGGTGACGACCGCCGTGACGAAGGCGCCGATCACGACCCCGAGCACCAGCATCCATTCCCAGTCGATCTGCGGGGCGAATTTTCTGTAATAGGGCCGCTCCCGCGCCGCATCCCCCCGGATGGCCGCCTCGATCATGCCGCTCGTCCGTGCATAGGCCGTCGAACAACCGAGGGGGCGGTCGGAGAGGAGGAATGCGAACCAGCTGATGATGCCGATCCCCACCCCGGCAATATAGGGTGTCGGGTCCATTGCCACCACCTCAGGAGTATCCTGCCGCACGGTAACCGGTGATGCCGCCCGCGGCGTTGTAGACCTCTGAAAAACCCTTCTGCTTCAGGATGCTGCAGGCAAGGCTGGAGCGGTGTCCGGTCCTGCACATCATGATCACCGGCTGATCGGGGGCGAGATCTGTATACCTGGTCCTCAGGTCCATCGCCATGATATTGATCGCACCCTCCACATGATCCTCTGCATACTCCTCAGGTGTCCGCACGTCCACCAGTGTCGCCCTTCCCTCCAAGATCATCGCATGCGTCTCCTCCGGCGAGAGCTGGTGGACATGGTCGGTCGGATACCCGGCCATCACCCAGGCATGGGTGCCCCCCTCCAGGTAGCCGATCGTCCGGTCCAGACCCACCCGGCGGAGCATCGTCACCGCCTCCCTCGCCTGTGCCGGACTGTCGGTGACGAGCAGGATGTCCTTATCGGGCGGGAGCACCCATCCGGCAAAGGTGGAAAAGTTGCCGGCCAGGTCGATGTGGTAACTGCCGGGGATGTGCTGCCCGCCGAAGGTGGCGTAATTCCTGATCGAGACCACGATCGTGTCGTCCTGTTCTGCATGCCGCCTGAACTCGGCGGGTTTCATGCCCCGGATCACCGGCAGGGTGCTGACCTGCGCCGGGCCCTGCCGGTTGATCTCGCTGCACCGGGCGAAATGGTCGGGCGCCGGCGGCATATCCTCGGTGAGCGAGTGGATGAACTCCTCACGGTCGGCGATCGTCAGGGGGGTGTTATATCGGCGCTCATAGCCGATGGTGGAGAACCGCATCGAACCCATCGACCGTCCGCAGAGCGATCCGGCGCCATGGGCGGGAAAGACCATGCAGTGATCCGGCAGGGCGAGGATTTTTGTGTGCAGGTTCTCGTGGAGATGTGCCGCGAGTTCCTGCGCCCGCCCGGGGAACAGGTCGGGCCGACCGACATCGCCGACGAAGAGTGTATCGCCCGGGAAGATGGCAAAGGGCTCATTGCCCCTGGAGAGGTCGGTGGCCACATAGGTCACGCCCTCAGGCGTATGCCCGGGGGTGTCGAGCACATCCATCCTGATCCCCCCGATAGAGAATTGTGCACCTTCGGCCACCGGTTCGTGCGCAAACGCACAGGCCCCGGCCTTCGGTGCATAGATCCGTGCACCCGTCGCTTCTGCAAGGTCCAGGTGGCCGGAGACGAAATCTGCATGCAGATGCGTCTCAAGGATATGCGTGATCGCAAGACCGAGGTCTGATGCGGCATCGATATAGCGCCCGACGTCCCGTGCGGGATCGACAATGGCGCATGTCTGCTCGGCGCCGATAAGATACGAACTGTGCGCAATGCCCGGAATAAAAAACTGCTGAACAACCATTTTTCCCCTTCACCCCATCTGTCTCTGGAGCAGGTAATCATACGAAGACCAGATAAATCCATCCTGAGACGATGATGAGATAGAGGATCGTCAGGATGCCGCCGGCCTTCAGATAATCCCGGTTGTGATAGCCCCCAGGAGACATGAGAAAGGCGTTCACCTGGTGGGTTGGCAGAATGAACGAGTTCGAGGCGGAGATTCCCACAAGAAGGGCCAGACCTCTGGGATCGATCCCGGTTTCGGCGCCGACCAGCAGCACGATCGGGACCAGGATGACGACGGCCCCCATATTGGACATGAACAGGGTAAATATGGTCGTCAGTGCACCGATGCCGATGAAGAGCAGGACCGGGTGGGCGCCCCCGATGAGCGAGAGCAGACTGGCCGCGATCAGTGACGCCGTGCCTGTATTGATCATCGCAATCCCGAGCGGGATGAGTCCGGCCAGCAAAAACACGGTCTTCCAGTCGATCGAGCGGTAGGCCTCATCGATCCCGAGCACACCGGTGAGAATCATCGCCAGGGCACCGGTAAGCAGCCCCATGGCGATGGGTATCCCGGTCAGGGTGAGGGCGATCCCGCCGATAAAACAGAGAAGGGCGATCGGCGCCTTCTCTTTCTGGACCGCCGGTTCATCGACCGGGGTGGAGAGCACGAAACTCGGGTCGCCGGCCAGAGCACGGATGTTGTTCCACGGGCCGAAGACCACGATGATATCGCCGGCCGAGAGGGGGACGTCAAAGAAGTCCATGCGCATCTCGGCGTCCCGGGAGGAGAGCAGGATGGGTTCCACGCCATAGGTCTTCCTGAAGGTGATCTCGCGGAGGCTTTTCCCGGCCAGCGGGGCGTGCGGCCTCACCAGCACCTCGGCAAAACCGGCGTTCTCTCCCCCCACCTCTGCGGAGAGGCGGGCCTGGTCGGGTCTGCGCACCAGGGAGAAGTCGGACGCAAACCTGGCGGCATCCTCCGTCTTTCCGAGGAGCGTGATGGACTGTCCGGCACGCAGGGGGGTGTGCCGCCACGGTGCATAGAACACATCCCTCTTGTCGGTGATGGCCAGGAGATGCAGGGCGTATTCGGCCTTCAGGCGCACTTCCTCACGTTCTTTTCCGTTGAGGGAGCTGTCAGGGGGGATATGGTAGTGGTGCATGCCGGTGGGGAGCTGCCAGGTTTCCACCAGGTCCTCCTGGCTTCCCGGCCTTCGCCCCTCCGGGCGGCCACCGGGGAGGACGTAGTCCCCGAGCAGGAGAAAATACAGGATTCCCGAAACCAGGAGGATGAGGCCCACGGGCGTCACGGCAAAGAACCCGAACGGTTCCAGACCGCTGGCGGCCAGAAGGTCGTTCTGGATGATGAGTGCGCTGGAGCCGATCATGGTGAGGGTGCCGCCCAGGATGGCGGAAAACCCCATCGGCATGACGAGCCGCGAGGGCGGAATTTTTGTCCTCTTTGATATCCGCATCAGGGCGGGAAGAAACAGGGCGACCGATCCGATGTTCTGCATGAATGCGGAGAGACCGCCCACGACAGCAGAAAATGTTGCCAGCAGCCGTTTTTCGTCTGTCCCGGCCACACCCACGATCGACCTGCTCAGGCGCCCCATTATCCCCGTGCGTTCGATGCCGCGGCCGAGTATCATGATCGAGATGACGGCGATCACCGCATTGCTGGCAAACCCCGAGAACGCCTCCACGGGAGTGACAAGCCCGAACCAGAAGAGCATAACCAGTACGAGAAGGGCGACGACGTCGACCCTGATCGCTTCGGTGATAAAGAGCAGGACCGTGACCCCGAGCACAAGGAGCATCAGAATGATCTCGGTCTCCATCCCCCCCTCCCCGGCATGCGGTCTACCCCTCCACCCCCGATTGATGCGGCCCTGACATTAAAGTGATCGGTGCCGGCGCCACCAGGGTGGGGGGAGACAGGTCCACCGGTCCACCCCCATCCGGGTGGGGTCTGAAGATTTCAGGGGCGATGATCACCCGAGCGTCCGGGTGAAGAAGTCCACCATCTCCCTGTATGCATCGTGCGCCACGGCACTCTCAGAAAGCATCCCCTCCTCGATCATGAAGCCGTGCGGTTCACCCTGGTAGACCTTCAGCTCAAAGTACACGTCTGCGGCATCCAGTTCTGTCGCATACCGGTAGATCTCCGCCACCGGGCTTGGCTGGTCGCGTGTGCCGTGGATGATCAGCATCGGGTCGGTGATCGTGCTGAGGAGGGTGGCGGGGACGGTCTCGTTGTTGAACCCGCCGGAATAGGGAAAGCCGTACCAGGCGACACCCGACGAAAACTCCTCAATTTGCGGTAGAAAGAGCATCGTATACCGGCCCCCGGCGCAGAAGCCGGTCAATCCGAGACGTTCGGTGTCGACATCCGTGCGAGTGCCCAGGTAGGCAACAGAATCACGGACAAGCTGCTCCACCACATCGTCGGACGGCGACTGCTCAAATGTCTGCCACTCCGGGGCGATCACCACAAATCCCTCGCCTGCAAAACGGTCCGTCATCTCCCTGTAGCCGGGTTCAAGCCCGTTGAACGAATGGATGAGCACGATGCCGGGATTTTGGCCGGTTTCCTGTGGTGCAGCGAGATACGCAGGGAAGGTCTGGCCCCCGCTGGTGATATTGACTGATGTATTCACCGACGCTCCCTCCTCCATGCCGTCGCCTGCTGCACCGCCTGAATTAACACATCCGGCCAGACAGACCAGCAGCACGATCATGCCGATACACAGTACCGATCTCATCTCTCCCTCCAGGGGGGGATGCGTCCCCCTCTCTCCTCCCCTGATAAATAGGTTCTCCGGAAGATTCCTGATAGGCGGATATGCCCTGGTGCCGGTCCTCGCGCTCTTCGCCCCTCTCCCCGGACCGCTGAGATTCAGGGCGGTTTCATACGGAATCGCGGGCACCTGCCCTTTGGGCGGGATTAATCCCCATTACCGCCATACTCGTATAGGGATGAGTTCGAGCATGAAAAAAACCATCATCACTGTCGTGGGAAAGGATGCGGTCGGGATCATCGCCAGGGTCTGCACCTACCTTGCAGACAACCAGGTCAATGTCGAGGACATCTCCCAGACCATCGTGCAGGGCTACTTCAATATGATGATGATCGTCGACACCGGCAGGTCACCCCGACCGTTCGGTGAGATGGTGCGTGATCTCGAGGAACTCGGTGATGAGATCGGCGTGCGGATCAGATGCCAGCATGAGGACATTTTTACAAAAATGCACCGTATCTGAGAGGAATCCGGATGATCAACATCTTTGAGGTGAACGAGACAAATACGATGATCGAGCAGGAAAACCTGGATGTCCGCACCATCACCCTGGGCATCAGCCTGCTGGACTGCTGTGACGCCGACCTGGACGTCCTGAACCGGAATATCTATGATAAGATCACCCGCCTTGCACATGACCTCGTCTCCACCGGCCGCGAGATCGAATGCGAATATGGGCTCCCGATCGTCAATACACGCATCTCCGTCACCCCGATAGCACTGGTGGGGGGTCGGGCCTGCCGGTGCCCGGAGGATTTCGTGACGATTGCACGGACGCTGGATGAGGCTGCACGGGACACCGGGGTGAATTTTCTCGGAGGCTACTCCGCTCTCGTCTCAAAGGGGATGACGAAGGCCGATCGAGACCTCATCCGCTCCATCCCGGGGGCCCTCTCGTCCACCGAACGGGTGTGCAGTTCGGTGAATGTCGGTTCCACCAGGACCGGCATCAACATGGATGCCGTCAAATTGATGGGCGAGATCATCAGGGAGACCGCAGAGGCGACACAGGAGAACAATTCCCTGGGGTGTGCAAAACTGGTCGTCTTCTGCAACGCCCCGGACGACAACCCCTTTATGGCCGGGGCCTTTCATGGCGTGACTGAGGCGGATGCGGTGATCAATGTGGGTGTCAGCGGTCCGGGTGTCGTCAAGCATGCCCTCGAGGGGGTCAGGGGGGAGAACTTCGAGGTGCTCTGCGAGACCGTTAAGAAAACGGCCTTCAAGGTCACTCGGGTCGGGCAGCTGGTGGCGCAGGAGGCCTCGGAACGGCTGGGTGTCCCCTTCGGCATCGTCGATCTCTCCCTGGCGCCGACGCCTGCCGTGGGCGACAGCGTGGCGGAGATCCTGGAGGAGATGGGGCTTGAGTCCGCGGGAGCGCCCGGGACCACCGCCGCCCTCGCCCTGCTCAACGACCAGGTCAAGAAGGGGGGTGTCATGGCAAGTTCGTTTGTCGGCGGACTCAGCGGCGCCTTTATCCCGGTCAGCGAGGACCAGGGGATGATCGATGCCGTCAACCGCGGCGCCCTGACGATCGAGAAGTTGGAGGCGATGACCTGCGTCTGCTCGGTCGGGCTGGATATGATTGCCATCCCGGGCACGACGTCCGCTGCCACGATCTCCGGCATCATCGCCGATGAGGCGGCGATCGGCATGGTGAACCAGAAGACCACCGCCGTCCGCCTGATCCCGGTGATCGGAAAAGATGTCGGGGATACGGTGGAGTTCGGCGGACTGCTTGGTCATGCGCCCGTCCAGCGGGTGAACCCGTTTGGCTGCGAGGATTTCGTCAACCGCGGCGGCAGGATCCCCGCGCCGATCCACAGCTTCAAGAACTGATGAGAGGGGACGGGCCGGTGCCCCTCTTATTCCAGCATCTCTGTTTTTTCCTCGGTCCATGCCGGATCGACGAAGGAGAGGATGGCCGATGTCGATTCTGCCGCATTCCGGTAATTTTTGACCTGATCGGATGGGATATAGGCGGCGCTCCCTGCCGGGACCAGAATGGATCCGTTCTCCGGCCAGAACACCTCGACCTCGCCGTGGATCACATAGATCACCTCTGACGAACCGTTGAGGCGGTTGTATCCGACCGAGCCATCGGTCTGGAGTTCTGCATATGCGAGGCTGTAGCCGATCGGGAGGTCCATCTCCGGCATCAGCACCGGGTTTGCCAGGGTATAGATCATCACCGTTCCATAGTCCCACTCGATCCCCTGCCCGGGATCGGGGATGACAATCGGCCTGCCGTCAGTCGCCGCCAGATCGTCCCCGGGCACCTCGATCGCCGGTGTGAAGGGGGGCTGGACCACATCGATGTACCGGAGGTCGTCATCGCCGGCGGCGGCGATCGACTGGAGCGCCCCTTCGGGCAGGATCACGGTCTCGCCCATCCGGGCGGTGAGCGTGCTGTTGTCGCACCGGATCGTCGCCTCGCCGCCGATCACGTGGAGCAGTTCCGTGCTCCCCAGAAGTCGGTGCGGGGGTGTCGCATTGCCCGCTTGAATGGTGATGATTGCCAGGCTGTAGTTTGCCGGGGCGCCCGGGCTATCCTTCCCGATGATCTCGGCACAGGTCGCCTGACCGTCAAAGATGGAAAATGGGTCCGCAGGCGTGAGCAGGCGGATGCCCGTATCCTCTGCCTTAGGGGAATCCGCCGAGATGCATCCGGCGGAGAGGAGGATGAGCATGATGGTAAAAAACAGGTGGGGAATCCTGTGCATGGATAGGAATCGGCGGAAGGAAAAATAAATCCGATTCTCTCCTGCCTGATGCATCGAAAGACGGCATCACCCGGCAGGATCGCCGTCCAGCCGCCTCCTGCACGCGGCAAGGAGCATCTCAATCTCCGTATAATGCGGCTCTTCCATCCCCCGTTTCTCGATCCCGCACGAGGTGGCGACGACATGCAGGTCCGGTTCAACGCCGAGCGCCTGCACCCTTTTCATCCCGCAACAGTCGCCGCAGCCGTCCAGCACAAAGATTTTTTCGGCGTTGTGCAGGCTATCTTCCAGCGACACCTTAGGTCGGGTCGCCGGGACGCACGCCTCGATTATCCGGCCGCAACGGTGCAGGAGCACCGCCCCGGTCTGCGCCGTCAGTCGCCCGGTGCTCGATACCCCGGAACAGACGACAAGGGTGAACCCCATTACACCGCCCCGAAGGTGCCGTCGATCCAGGCGGCGATTGCATCTCGGATCCGCCGCACCCCCTCCATGATCTCCTCCTCGCTGCCGCTGAGGCGGGCGGGGTCAGGGAAACTCCGTTGGACCGTTTCTTTCGCCCAGGGGAAGAGCGGGCAGGTACCGGCCTCGCAGACCGCCACCAGCACGTCCATCTCCTCTCCGGCAAAGGTCGAGATGTGCTTTGAGCGCTGTGCGGAGATGTCGATCCCGATCTCGGCCATTGCCCGGACGGCGCAGGAGTTCAGCCCTTCCCGCGGTTCGGTCCCGGCGGAACAGGCCTCATAACGCTCGCCGTAGCGGGCGTTCAGGTAGCCTTCCGCCATCTGGGAGCGGCCGGCATTGTGGGTGCAGACAAAGAGCACACGTTTTTTCACGTCTCTTCACTCCACCGCCCGCAGCGCCGCCCGCCTGATCAGGTCGGCGGGCACGGCCTCATGGCTCTCCTCCCCGCAGACGACCGCCCGGCACTCTGCATCGGTCCCGGTGATGCAGGAGCAGGAGACGCAGGGCGTCATCTCCACCCGCACCTCGTCGAGGAGGTCCTCGATGGGCACACCGTTGAAGAGGATGGTGTTGGACTCATCGATCCGCTCAGGCGGGAGCACCGTCTCTGTCACCCGCACCCGGATCCGCCGGGCCGAGAGCATGGGGCGGATCTCCTCCACCACCTCTGCAAGGGTCCGTCCGGTGGCGGCGCACCGCTCGCAGGTCGCCTCGACGCTCTCGCCGATATGCCGCCATTCAACAACAAGGGTACCGGGCATTCTCCCCTCCTTTCAGCAGCCCCCGCCGCATCCGCATCCACAGCCGCCTGTTCCCGGCTTCTTTCTCTCAGGAGCAGGCATTTTCCTGCCCTGCCCCTCCCAGGCCGCCGAGACGACCGTCTCGAGGTCGTCCTCGTCGACGGTCATATCGCCGATCTTTTCGATCCCGAGGTCGGTGATCACGATGTGCTGGTCGGGTTCGATGCCCGCCTCCGCGGCGATCTTTCCGGTGCATTCGACCGGGCATCCATCGATGACGACGATCTCGTCGGCGTCCCCGACCTTCTTCATCACGGAAGGGGTTATGATGGCCAGGGAGGCGGTGCAGGCCTTGCTCCCGAAGCCCTCCGCCGTGAGGGCGACCGCCGCAGCATTCGAGAGTTCGCCGACGTTTGAGGCGCCAGAGCAGGCGAAGATGATCCGCCTGGTCTCGATCTGGCTGCAGGTGCAGGTGCAGGTATCCGCCATTCCCATCACCCCTGCAGGATCTCCCTGATCTCCTTCACGTCGGCCACGCGGCCCGAGACCTTCAACTCGCCGTCGACGATCAGCGCCGGCGTCAGCATCACGCCCCTGTCCATGATGGCGGTGATATCCTCCACCTTCTCGATCTCGGCCGGGATCCCGAGTTCAGCAACTGCCTTCTCGACGTTCTTTGCCAGGCGCCTGCATTTCATGCAGCCTGTTCCAAGCACTTCAATCTTCATGATAGTCACCTCATTTCATATTCCCTGAGCAGGGCCGCGCGGTAGGCCGCTTCGGCCGCACCAGGGACGTAATTGTAGATTTTTATCTGTTTCAGGAGTTCGTCGGCGATCGAATCGGCGCTGTGGAGGTCCATCTCCCGCACCCCGTCGATGGTGTCGTCGAGCATGGCGAGGCCGACGACGATCCCGCCGACCTCGATCTGCCTGATACGCCGCATCGCTTCGGCGGCGCAGCATGGTCTGTTCTTTTCTGTCATGATCTGATCACCCGATAATCATGCCGTAGACAGAGCCGGCGAGGGCCGAGAAGAGGATCACGAGCACCGCATATACGGCGGTCTTCTTCGGGCCCATCACCCGCGATATCACCAGCAGGGAGGGGAGGCTGACGCTCGGCCCGGAGAGGAGGAGGGCGAGCGCCGGACCACCGGCCATCACGCCCGAGGTGTAGCCGAAGGTCGTCCCGATCACCGGCACCTCCAGCAGGGTGGGCATGTAGAGGACCGTCCCGACGACCGAGGCGAGCAGGGCCGACTGGAGAGAGTTCGTCCCGAAGAAGGGGCCGAAGGTCTCGGGCGGGAGGAAGAAGGCGAGCATGCCGAGCAGGAAGGTGCCGACCACGAGGATCGGGAAGATCTTCTTCGTGAGGTCCCAGGTCTCCCATCCCCACTCGGTCACCTCGTCCCGCTCGAAGAAGTAGATGAGCAGGACGGTGATCCCCAGGGTGAGGGCGTAGATGACCGGGAACTTGATCATCCAGTCGGCCTGGGCGGTGCCGGCGATCAGGATGCCGACCAGGAGAGCGAAGAAGAGCGGGAAGACCCAGCGCGGCCGCTCCTCGTCGCTCCCGGCAGGAGTCTGCGGCATCGCCGCCATCTTCTGTTTTGTCTCGGCGTCGTGGGAGCGGAAGAGCGTCGCCATGACCAGACCGATCACGATGGCCAGGACGATCGCAAACAGCGCCCTGGCGAGCCCGAGGTCGAAGCCGAGCACCTTTGCCGTATAGACGATCGCAAGGATGTTGATCGCCGGTCCGGCGTAGAGGAAGGTCGTGGCCGGCCCGATGCCGCTGCCCCGCTTGAAGAGCCCGGCGAACATCGGGAGGATCGTGCAGGAGCAGACGGCGAGCACTGTTCCCGAGACCGATGCGAGCCCATAGGCAACGCTCTTCTTTGCATCAGGGCTGAAGTACTTGAGGATCGCTTCCTTCCGGATGAACGCCGCAATGGCGCCGGCGATGAAGAACGCCGGGATCAGGCAGGTGAGCACGTGCTCGGCGAGATAGTCGAGCAGGGTATCCCAGCCCAGGAGGAGGGATCCGATGAGCATCTCGATCATGCTTTTTCTCCGTGTGTTGCTGGTGGTCGTTGTTCGTCTCTCTATTCATCGTTATGCCGGGAGAAGGATCCCGAATGCACACCCCGCAATGACGGCGATCCCGAGCACAGTGGCGACGAACGCCGCCACCAGCCGCCGCTCGAAGATCGCCGAGAGCAGGGTGATCTCAGGGATGCTCGCACCGGCACCGCCGATGATCAGGGCCATCACCGCCCCGACGCCCATCCCCTTCTGGAGGAGGACGGCGCTGATCGGGATGATCGTCTCTGCCCTGATGTACATGGGGACACCGATTGCCGCCGCTGCCGGGATGGCGAGGGGGTTCTCCGGCCCGGCAACCGATATGATGAGATTGGCGGGGACGAAACCGTAGATGAAGGCACCGATGCCGGCGCCCAGGAGGAGGTAGGGCAGGACCTGGCGGAAGAGGGAGATGGCGAAGTGCAGGGCCGACCGGAACCGCGGGGCGTGGCGCTCTCTGAACCCTCCGCCGGCGCAATCACAGGTAGAAGGCGCCTTCATACCCTCTATGGTTACCTCTCTGACATATTTCTCAAAGCCGAACCTGCTGAGGAGGATGGCAAGCAGTATGGCCGCACAGAAGGTGATGACGGCATATACCGCCGTCGGCACCGGTCCGATGAGGGCGGCGAGGAGGGAGAGGATCACCGGGTTGAGGAGCGGGGACGCGAGCAGGAATGCCATGCAGGCGGCGAAGGGGATCCCGGCGTTCAGCAGCCCCACCAGGATCGGGATGGTGGAGCAGGAGCAGAACGGGGTGAGCGCCCCGAAGAACCCGCCGAGCACGGTGGCCGTGCCCTCGCCCTGCCCGGCGAGGGTCCGCCGGATCCGTTCCTCCGGGACGTAGGCGTGGAGCAGTCCGACGAGAAAACTGATCCCCACAAAGAGCAGGAGCAGTTCGCCGGCGATCACGGCGAAGAACTGCCCGGCGGAGAGAAGCATCTCAGTGATTGCCATCGCCCTCCCTCCGCTCCGGTCCCGCCCTGCCGGTGTGCCGTCGCATTGCCATTACCCGGGCGTTGTCCGCTCAATCCTTCTCTTCAGGCTTCTTCTCTTTCGGGACGATCCGTACGCCCCCGCAGCAGCCGCATTCGCATTCCTTTCCGCCCATCGCGCGCAGGCGGGAGAGGAACCCGCCTTTTTTCTTCTCACACTCTTTTTCTGTCAATTTCATCACCGTGCCGCATTGTTTCAACTTTATTTGAACTAATGTGAGCGGCAATCGGATATATAGGTTTCCATTTCATCATTTTTTGAAATGCCCTTCCCGTGCGGTCGTGGAGGCAGACGCCATCGGACCGATGCTTATATACCCACAGCCATTTCACGACTGGATGAAACAGAGGAGGTCAGTCCCGTTTGGAAGAGTACACGAGATGCAGGGAGGAGGCCATGATCCTCCCCGAGGGGATCGAGGAGTCGCTCTGCCGGTGCGGCGGCATCGATGGGCTGGTCGAGCGCCTGCCCGGCGACGCGGAGATCGAGGCGAGGTGCATCCTCCACCGTGCGCTCGCCGATCCGAATCGGCAGAAGATCCTCTCCATGCTCGCCGTCCAGCCCCTCTGTGTCTGCGTGATCAAGGCCGTGCTCGAAATCGCTGACTCCAGGCTCTCCTACCATCTCTCGGTTCTGAAAAAGGCCGGGCTGATCCAGGGAGAGCAGCAGGGCAACTGGATCATCTACCGCCTCACTATTGAGGGGGAGCGGTGGATGTCGGAGAATCGGGATTAGCCCTGCAGGATGGATGGGGGCGCCCCTTCCGGTTAAGCAATCCTTATATCAGTAATTTTCGCCCGATCAGTCGATACATCGACCCCCACAGATGCCCTCAGACCGCCGATCTCGAGGTGGGCCTGCACGAACATCCTGTATAATTCCTGCCCCTCATATCGCCGCAATGGCCCCGTGATCCTGTCGTTTTGCAGTGATCGAAGCGACATTCTCCGTTTTATTTCATGGCCGAAATCCGCCCCTGGAAAAATCGGTTGAAATCAAAAAAGAACACTGATGTGCCCTTTTTTCAGGGCCGGGAGGGGGTGCCCCCTCACCCGCTCATTCCCATCCGGTCGTCGAGCCAATCGAACTTGGCGGCAAACGATTGGGCAAACGCCCCGAGCTGGCAGTGCGATCCGGCACCGTAGTCGTCGGAGAATACCATGAGGTCGCGCTCGCAGGTGAGGTGGTCATAGAGTGCCTGTGCCTGCACCCCGTCCGGGTCGAAGTGATCGGCCGCACCGGCGCAGACCAGCGTGGGGCACCGTATCTCTTCGGCGATTCCGGCGAGGGAAAACTCCATCCACTTCGCCCAGAACTCTGCCGGCGAGGCGGCACTGAAGACGAACATCCCGTTCTCGTTCAGCCAGCGGGTGCCGGTATCATGCGCCATGGCACCGAGGATGGCATCATTGAACTCCGCCGGATCTGTCTGCAGCCATTCCTGCAGGTCGTCTTCCGTCAGGTTCGCGGGCGCTCCGCCGCCTTCCTGCAGGTTCTGAAGCAGGTTCTGTCCGACGTCGTAGGTGCCTCCGTCCGCCACTAGCGCCGTGATCCGGGGCTCATATGCGGCACCGCGGGGGGCGAGGTAGCCCCCGAGCGATATTCCCCAGAGTGCGATCCGGTCCTCGTCGACGTCGGGCCGACCCGCCGCATAGTCCACGACAGGGGCGATCACGTTCTCCCAGTCGGCACGGAACGGGATGTGCTGGACCCGGATCACTTCGCCCTGGCCCGGACCCTCGAATGTCAGGACGTTGTAGCCGCGTCTGATCCCTTCCATTGCATATGGGTGGAGCTCCTCCTGGCAGCCGTCAAAGCCGGTCTGGACGATGAGGAGCGGCCTGGAAATGCCAGAGTCGTCGACGGTGTAGAAGTAACCCGGCAGCGTCGTGTTCTCGTACGGGATGGCGACGATCTCGTACGGGACGACATCGAGGGCGATGGCGTCTCGGAATGCGTCCCGGCTCTTGCTCCAGGTCTCCACGATGCGGGGGTCGGCGGGATTGCCGTGCAGGAAGAACTCGGCCGTGCGGTAATATGTTGCGGCCCGGTAGTATGCCTCCATTGCGGAAACCCTGTGCCCGGCCGCGAGGCTCCCGTCACCCGCGGCCCTGAAGGCGTCCGCCGTCCTGTTCCATTCGGTGTACCAGCTCTCGAAGTCTCCTTCCTGGATCCTGGATGCAGTGGCGAGGCACTCGCCGATATCGGCCTCTCCCGCATACGAGGCGCCGATCGTCCGCCTGAGCTCGAAGGCGAACTCCTGGTCCGTAAACACGAGTGAAGAGCCGTCAGCGGCAGGCGCGGTGACGGCAGGGGAAGCCGAAGGTTGCTGAACAGGGCCGGTGCAGCCTGCAGAAACGGCAAACAAAACAGTGATGAGAAGAGTGATCGTGATGGTGAGGGCTCTCCCGTGTTTCATGATGGTTCATGGAAACGTAGCGTAACAGGAATGATAACGGTTGCGGAAGTCCCGGGGGATTTTTATCTCATCGGACGCACTCATTCCAGGTGCCAGATATGTTGGCTGAGATGGAATTTTCTTAAAATCTTCTTCTCATCATATAATTCCATCTAGGTTCTGGTTTTGAACCTTCATGAATAATCATTCGTCACCAAGCATTTTCATAAAGGCCCTTATTGTGTATACGAGCTGCGGTGACTGCGCAATCACTCCTGTAACCGTTCCCTGCGTTTTTCCTATAAAAAAGCCCGTTGACTCATCTATTAACAGATTCATCTTGGCTTCGTGGACACCATAAACATTTTTTTCCATAGAGGTGACCTTTTCCATCATGGAGTACATTTTTTCTGGATATTCGGTCACTCTCAAATTGGTTCCTGCAAAATCATCTTTGTTTTTCGCATAGATCTCGATATTTACTCTCCGTTTAATTTTTTTTAATTCCGGCAGGATCCATCCGAGAAGGGAAGGGTCATAAACAAGAATAATAATCTCTCGGTCTGCACCCTGGATAAGTGTCTTTATTCTGTTTTTAATGCCCCATTCCGAGGAAATAGCCCATATGGGAGAGGGCGGTTTCGAGTTGAGATGAAGATTTGAAAGATATTCTATCGATTCATTTATTGAGTTATTCATCTCTGTCTTTAGTTTGTTGAGTATTGCGCCGGGATTATCGGCATAGAAATATGAAGGATTTCCGTTCTGGATTTCGATATAATTTTTGTCAGAGAGACTTCGTAATACCGAATAAATTCGTCCCTGCGGAACACCGCTGGTTTCATGAATTTCACGGGCGGTTGCCATTCCAAAACCCACGAGTGATATGTACGCCCTTGCTTCATATTCGGTAAATCCAAGCCTTCTAAGGGTTTTAATTGTCGTCTCTCGCATTTACAACTCCAAGAGTTTTAATAATCGTATTGGATCCGTATTGATATATAATTTCAGCAGCAGGACATTTGAAAAAGCGAAACGTTGCGATAGGCCCTTTGATTGGATTTTTAATTGATTTCCCCGGGGAAGTACAGAGGTGAACTATACTGCAATACCTGCTTTTATTAAAAAAATCCCTTTTTTACGATTTTTGGATCATAACTTCAGGAGTTGGACATCTATTATCATCTGACGGGTTGATTTTATGATGAAGTCCAGAGAAATCTGTTAGATTACAACTGGAATATATTTAATGTCGCAATTATGACGTTGAATGTTTATTCTGGTTATTTGTCAGGTTCTGGAAAACCGGATACGTTTTCGGCTTCTAAAATTGCGTTTTGGCTTAATGAGGTTTGTAATGAACACAGAAATGAGCGTCTGTAGCTGTCACCGTCACAGAGATGAAAAAGATCTGGAGACCAGAGGCATCTGGGATGATGCTGGCTTTAAACCTCCGCAGTTTTATGTGCAGCTTATTGAGTTCCTTCATCTTTCGTTTTTACATGGGGGATATGTCCCTTTCTCTTGCTTCGAAGCGACATTTGAGGATAAAGGTTCACAAACTGATACTGGCTTATTTCTAATCAACGACAGAAAAAGAATGTTCCGTTTTGCAGAAAGTATGGGTATTGACGGTTTCAAAGGCGATGATGACCTTGTTGCCGCCAGGATTACCCTGAACATAATCTCTGATTATATTCTGCCCGGAGATATCCCCTCTGCCACAGAGAGCATGAATTTTTCCAATTAATGACAGAATGACACGGGAATATTCTATTTTGAAGGTTTGAGACATGACGCCGGAATATGTACGATTCAGGTTGGAGGATGACACCATTGAAATCACCGCTTGAGTATATTGCAGAATCGATAAACAATAGGCCGTTTGTCGTTGTAGGTCTGATAATCACAGTGTTATTGCTGGGAGTATATGGCGCTACGATGATAACAATGGAGACGGGAACCGAGACGTACCTTGATACAGATAAGCCGGTCGGTTCTCTTCTCATGCATTACAGCGATGTATTTGGATCAGATGCTGTAGTATTGATGGTTGAAGGAGAAGATGTAACACGACCTGATGTATTGAATTATCTTGAGACCCTTGAAGAAGATCTCAGCGATGAAAGATATGTCACAGGTGCCTCGGGAATTGTTGATCTTATAAAAGCGTTTAACAATGGAGTTATTCCGAAGAATCAGGCAGAGATCGATGCTATTCTTAATTCGCTGCCTTCTGAGTATTTAGATGCTCTTCTTCCTTCAAAGATGATGACTCTTGTCAGTATTCCTCTTGAAGCAGGTATTCCTGATGCGGCACAGGAGGGAATTGTCAACAATGTGGATAATATCATCACTTCCTCGAATCCTCCGGCAGGAATCAAGGTGACTGCTACCGGGAGTCCTGCATTCAGTGTAGAGATGGAGGAGGACATGCAGAACAGCATGGGGACTCTCATCGCTCTTGCAATGATCTTTATGGTGATTGCAATGTTTCTCCTGTTTGGCCATGTCAGATACAGGCTCCTCCCTGTTTTTATCGTGTTCTGCGGTATTCTTTTAACATTCGGGGTAATGGGATTTGCAGGAATACCTGTCACTTCGATTGTCATTGCAGCATTTCCTGTGCTGATAGGTGTAGGAGTGGACTATGCAATTCAGTTCCAGTCCAGATTTGATGAAGAGATAAAAAAATCCTCAATGAAAGAGGCTGTATTTACAACAGTCACGAATTCCGGGCCTGCAATATTTTTTGCCATGTGTGCAACTGCCCTTGGGTTTGTTTCATTAATCATTCTTGCACCGTCACCGATGATTTCAGGCTTTGGAACAACATGTATCATTGGAATTGCATGCTGTTATCTTTCGGCAATGGTCGTCATTCCTACTTTTGCAACAGTCGTTAAATATAAGCCCAAGACGGGCGGGTTGAATCCTCTTGATCAGGCAGAGTCCTGTCAGCTCGACTGGAAGGGATGTGATCATGAGCCTGTTGTTACGCCTGGAACAAAAGGCTCTTTTATGGAGAAATATGATGTCGCAATCGGGAAACTTGCCGGGAAGATTGCACGAAATCCGGTCCCCCTTCTCGTTGCTCTCCTGATGCTTACTGCAGTCGGAATACAGCTTGATGAAACGATTATCATCGATACGGATGAGGATGCAATGGTACCGCAGGATATGCCCGCGATGATATCGATGAATAAGCTGAGAAGTTTCTTAGGTTCAACAAATACCATTACAACATTCGTCAAGACAGATTCTGTGCTGGACCCTGATACGTTGCGCTGGATAAATGATTTTGGAGAATATGAACTGTCGAAACAGGATCAACTTTCGGGTGTTAAAAGTATTGCATCATATCTGAAACTATACAACAACGGGGTTCTCCCGACAGAAGTTACTGAGATAGAAAGAGTCTGGAATCTTATTCCCGAGAGTACAAGAGAAAGATACGTAAACGGGAATATGGAGACTGTCATGGAATTTTCGATGGAGGATATCTCCATCCCTGCAGCCCAGGCACTCATCGCGAATATGCAGAAAGATCTGGATTGGTACACTCAGCATCCAGGCATGAGCGTCTCATATACCGGTCAGATGGTGATGTTTGCTGATCTTATCGATGGAATAGAAGAAACCAAGAACCCGATGACAGTTGTTGGATTTGGCCTGATTCTCCTGTTTTTAATATTATTGTACAGGAGATTCACCGCGGTCACGCCGCTTGTTCCGATTATAATGATTGTAGGCTGGAATGGGATTATCATGTACTCATTGGGACTTACATACACGCTTCTTACGGCATGTCTTGGTGCGATGACCATAGGTGTTGCGTCAGAGTACACGATTGTTATGATGGAGAGGTACCTGGAGGAAAAAGAGAAGGGACTGGATACGATAACAGCAATTCAGACATCTGTACAGAAGATTGGAGCAGCAGTTTCCGTATCTGGTCTTGCAACAGTCTGCGGTTTCTCTGCACTCACTCTGTCTTCGTCCCCGATTATCCTGAACTTTGGAATAGTCACTGTTATTGCAGTCGGGTTTTCGATTATGGGTGCAATTATTGTAATGCCTGCCGCAATATCATTATTTGAGTCGATAAATGAATTAATCGGAAATAGAAGCCTCAATCGAGCAGGGGACTCTCTCAGGCAGAATAATTGAGATTCCTGAGATGCAGCGGTGACTTGAACAAAATAATAATTATTTGATGTTAAATATCAATTTATTGTCCCTTCACGTTTTTTTTGAACTCAACCTTAAACAACTGACTTTTTCCCTCCAGGCGAGTGTGCCGCGACACATAGTCCTGTGATGAATATGTGTACGCCCGGTTAGTAGAGCGGCAATTTTTTGGGGTTTCTATAACCTGTGAAATGGGTGCGAGAGGCGGAGCCTGGCCCATGGGTGGCGAGCGAGGGGGCCGGCGAAGCCGTGGATTCCTGGACGGGCCCGGTGCAGCCTGCAGAAACGGCAAAAAATATGGTGATGAGAGGAGTGGCCGCAATGGTGAGGGCTCTCCCGTGTTTCACGGAAACGTAGCGTATCAGGAGTGATAACGGTTGCCAGGAGCATGAACAGCAGCAATCCAATCGGAAGGCGTGAATATGATGGTTCGCGCCCTCGGGTCTCACCGGAGAGACATGCATCCAGAGCAGGGCGGTCCAGATGTTCTTCAGGAGAAATATCGAGTTTTTTGCATGCTGCATGCGGGCAAGATATCCCGTGAACACATCATTAAGTTAGAAAAATGTGTGACTGGTACACAAAATACGTTGGAAAAATGTGTACCTGGGACACATAATGAGCATATCCCAAAAGTAAGTGCGGCAACCATCTTCTTCAGTACGCCTGATTTCATCAGGGTGTCGGGTATTCCAAAGGAGAGCGGGACGAAGATCCTTAAGGAACTGGCAGACAACGGCATTGTGGATATACTTCAACAAGGAAAAGGGAGAAAACCAAATATCTACGCATTTTATCGGCTCATGGCTATCTCTGAGGGGGGGCGGTTGTGAGTATTCTGGTACAGGTAAATCTGTTTGTGCGTATCAGGATGCCTATCCAATACGTGCAAGAGATGTTGTGCATACCACCATCCGCACAAAAGAGGTTGGAGGAACGGTTGTGAGACCTCCATGTCTCATAAAAAATCGTGTGCGACAGCGATGAGGGACAACGGCGTGCAGGAGAATGCCCGCCCCACACCCTCGCCAACGCCCTGGACCGGCGAGCCCGCCGGAAGGCCGGGATCGATCCTTTCGGACCAGGCACAGCGGTTCGACTTCGCCAGGGACACGATCGCCCGCGAGAGCGTGCGGATCACCTCGTATGAGGACGACGCCATCCTCGCCACCGTCGAGGCCCTGAACTGAGGGGGATCTTTCCCCTTCTTCTCCCGTGCCGCAATCTCTCTATTTTGGGCGTATTTTCCGATTTTGAGCGCTTTGATCTCGACAGTGCAGGCGGATTTTTGGATCCGGGAGTTCTGGCGATATTTTTGGATTTGAGGAGAAATTTGGGCATTTCATGTGGAGTTCTAGGGGCAGATAGTTGGTGTCAGGATCGATGGGTTGGAATGGTGGGGAGAGGGGACGAAAAGGGCGGGAAATCGGGCGGAAATAGGCCGGATCAGGGGGTGCATCAGGACGTTTGCGCCCGGGTTTCCGGGAAGATGTGTGCACCCCTGATGGTTGTCACGGTCTTCGGTGGGTTTCTGGCGTTGTCGTCCTTGTTTTGGTGGAACTGTTCTGCAACCAAACTTAACCCGGACGAAGGAGTTCGGGGCACTGGTGTTGCAATCCTTTTTTCGTGGAACCTTTCTGCAACCAGGGCAATTAGGGCTGCGAAAGAGGAGTATAGTATCGTTGCAATCCTTTTTTTCGTGGAACCTTTCTGCAACCAGGGGCGGGCGCTACCCCGTCCTCCCCACCGTCTCCACCGATCCGTCCCGCCCATAGCGGCGGACAAAGGAGGGGGAGCAGACCTCGACCTCCATCGGGTAGCGCTCGATCACCGGGAGCTGACTGAGCACCGAGGAGCCCTGGAAGGCCGAGAGGATGAGCTTGGGCCAGTTCTCGACCTGCCGGCAGCGCCCCCGGATCTCCTCCAGGCAATCGTCACTGGCAGCGTCCAGGGAGAGGCGTTCGCCGCCGATCCCGCCGATAGAGTCGTCGGCCAGCGCCACCACCCCCGGGTCCCTGATGACATGGTAGGCGATCATGACGAGGGCGTCCTCCAGGATATGGCCGGGCCCGCCGGGGATCCAGGTGATCCGGCGGTGCGGGTGTCGGCGGGGCCCCTCCTCCCCCCTGGGCGGGCGTGTGTGGAGGGGCGGTGCGAGCCCCGGGCGGGTGAGCACCCATGCGGGGCGGCTATTCTCGGAGAGGAAGACCTGGTGCGTCGGCATGAGCCCGTCGTGGTAGGGGTGGGGGCTCCCGACCAGGATCTGTGCGGTGATCGTTCCCATAGAGGAGGGAGGTGGGAGAGAGAGGATAAGGGTTGCGTTCTGGTGGTGCGGATGTTTCAGGGACGGCCCGGTTCTGCCCGCCGAATAGTCACATTAATCACGACATTCACAATATTCACGCAATTATATTCACATCTGTATCGGTAGACTGATCCATGCACTAGGAGAGAGATGCATGAGGACAACACTCCAGGGTTTGAATGGTAGAAAGGCCGGCTTCACCGCCGTGTTCTGGGCGTATGGCACCTTCCGGAGGGGCGGGACCACCGGGAAGACCATCCTGCTCAGGGACCTCCTCGGCCTGGACGGCCACCCCCTCGCCGACCACACGTGGATCAACTACACCGCCGGCTTCGACGCCGCCGGCACCTTCCGTCAGGGTGACATCGTGCAGTTCACCGCCACCGTCGGCGAGTATGTGCGGGGCTATCTCGGGCCGAGGATCGAGGACCGCCTGGCACGACCGCTCAGGACCGACTACCGGCTGAAGTATCCCCGGAATGTGCGGCGGATCGGCACCATCGACATCAGGGAGGTTCCGGCCTGATGGCAGGCCTCCCGGGTGCGACCATCGCCGGGATCGACCGTCTCCTCGCCGGGGTGGACCTGGCCAGGGAGTACCGGACCTACCGCTGGAAGGGCGACTCCTGGAAAGACGGGTTTGTGCAGATCTGCACCCTGGAGCGGAGACTCTCTGATGCGGCCCGGAAGAACAGCCTCGGCCAGTCCCACGCCATCAACGTAGCGGCATGGGGCGGCCTCCCCAATACCGCCGGGATCCAGTGCAGAGAACCACTCAACCTCCCGCTCTACAAACGCGGCCTGCCCGCCCCCTGGCTCCGGGACGGGGCAGAGAATGTGATGAGGATGCTGGAGGGCCAGATCCGGGGGTTCGGGCCGACCTATTGCAGCAAAATGCTGAGGTTCGCTGTCCCCTCGGTCTTCGGAGCCATCGACACCCGGATTGTCCGGGTCTTCGGCGCCGACGCCGAACACTACCGTCTCCTCGACCTCCAGGCCACCCGGTCCGGCCCGAGGTGGGCGATCCTCTCCGCCCAGGAGGCCTGGCCCGCCGACTTCGGCACCTGGACAATGGCCCTCCACCAGATCGCCGACCGCCTGAATGGCGAGGGCACCGCATGCCCGCACCCGCCCCTGATGGTCGGGCTGGGCCTGCGTGAACCCGGCGTCTGGCTCCCGGCCGATGTTGAAATGGCGATGTTTTCCTATGCCCTGGCACAAACGGGAGGGAAGTAACCGATGGAAGAGCAGAAAGAGCCCTGCCGCCCTCGGGAAGAGGAAAAAACCGGAAGATGTATGAATTGCAGAATATGAAATGCAACGTATACTGACAGAAGGCATGCACGATGAAGAATGAAAATGGAAACCCCCGGAACAGGCGTGAAGACAACCAGCACGGCACAGACGCCCCCATGCAGGGGAAGAAGGCCGGGGTGTGCCCTCATGCCGCTCCGACCTCGTATGGAGGGTGGCACAACAAACCGGAGAACTCTACCGGGGCTGCACCAACTATGACGGCGGCTGCAGGTACAATGACCGGAGCTATTGAGGGCAGACTGAGGGAGTGATTCGATGGCCCATAACGAGCGGTGCAGGGACTGCAAACAGACCGTGAGGGCAATGCTCGAACGGATCTACGGCACGGTCATATCAGAACATCGGGTGCATTGTGCAACCCTGCTGGAGGAATACCGGGACACGCCATTCTACCCGGCCCTCTCTGGCATTTACCGGTCGCTTCAGCACTACCGGAATGCTGAGGACTTTGTACGGGCGGGGTATGTGGATGTCGACTTCTATGTGCCGGAACCGGGTTTCGCCGTCGAGTTTGATGAGTCGCAGCACTTCACCCGGCCGCGGCACATCGCACTGGAGGCCTATCCCCCCCACCTGAAGGTCGGCTATCCGGTTCACCGGTGGAAGACCCTCTGTGAGGAGATCGATGCGCACGACAGCGACCCGCCCTACCGGGACGAGCAGCGTGCCTGGTATGACACGCTCCGTGATTTCCTGCCCGAGATCAAAGGATTTCTGCCGACTGTGAGGCTGTATGCGGGAGAGATGGCCTGGTGCGACCTCGACCCGGAGGACCCGGCAGATGTGGAGAGGTTCAAGGACCTGATGGCGAAGAAAAGCGGCTCATTGAAGATGGTTCAGGCAGTTGAGTCAATGAACAGGAACAGAAACAATGACTGGATTGCGACAGTCATCCTCAAGTCAGACCGGACCTTACAGGACGAAAAAGACCCAAAATACAACGATGTAAGAATCGCTGAACTGAAACCAATCATCAGCGAAATACTTGCTCAAACTAAAGGAGATGGTGTCATCCTCTTCCCCGCGGGGTGGATTCACACCGGCTTTGAACCTGCTGAATCGATTTATTCGGTGATCGAGCATGAAATCCAACCGGTGCTCAACCTGGATGATCGAAACGTTATCGTCTGTATCGGTGTCGATGGAAGGTTCGACCGGCCTCTGGCAGATAACCCATTTGATAAGGATCAGATCGCGGTCGCGATTGGTAAGGCTGGCGTCGTCGCAGCCGCTCGAAAATTCCATCCCACTAACGATGATGAACGAAACCACATCACGCTTGCAGATTCCTATATCAAGGAAGAGAATGGTTTTCCTAGAATCTTCAATCTGAACGGGACCAGATATTTCCTCTTTGTCTGTTATGATGTCTATGGTCCCAGAGCAGATCCCAAGAGATATCCCAATCCCGATGTCGACGTCGGCCTCAACCTTATCCACAGGTTCTGCCCTCCAAACGAAGGCCCCACTCAAGAAAATTACTTCCCGAGGAAGGGGTTTGCAGGTGCTTCAAAGACATGGGGAATCCCGATTTTCGGCACCGGCATCTTCTATCGTCGAGACATACCTTCTGCCTGGCCAACAGGGATCTACTGGAAACTCGGGGAACAGGCACACTGCACCTATGATGATATCGCGTTGCCGATGGATCGAAGCATCAGTCATATTCCCGTACCGGAGGGCCATGCTGAAGTCAGGCTGTTCACCGACATCTGGAATTCAATCGACGCAATGCGAGTTCCTGTACGTGCTAACACAGAAAAAAATCCGCAGAAACCAACCAAGAATAGGGTTAACACCCCTCAGCGAAACAAGAGAGATGAATTTGCGAATGCCCTGGTGGCATTTGAAGATGGAAATCATTTTCCCGGGGGTTTAAAGCGTGTGTTCTGCCGCAAGGATCAGTGTCGCTACTCCTTCCCGGCGTGGCATCGCATCGAGGGCACACCGAAAAAATATGTCTGCTATGAGTTTGACGACTGGATCAAATTTGGAACACCAGAAATCTCGGTCGAAGTTCATTTCGGCCTTGATGCGTTCAGGGACATCGCAGAAATTGTCCAGGCACATAAATTGGAAATCCTCGGGAAATTGACCGCCCCTGCCAGATTGAACTGGGACACCTCCACCAGCGGGTGGCTTCGGCTGCAGTATTATTTTCCAGATTCTGAAGCGCCAGAGACCTTTGCCCACTCAATGGCCATCCTCATCGAAGAAACCCGGGGGATAATAAATGACTGGCTAAAAGAGGAGGGCATGGATCACTATTAACCCAATGATTTGAGTAAATGCGGATCCTAAAAGTAATGATGGACATAACACCTCAAAATCTCCAGATCTGCATAAAATCCAATTTTTGATTAATTTTCACCACGAAACCCGTGTTGACGCACTGTGCTCCAAGAGATCTGAGATCTACAGTCGGGAGCGATCTGTATCGATCCCACACATCGCACACAGGAAGACCGCCCCCCTCCAGCAGGTGAGTTCGTGGAAGAGGGCGGCATAATAGGCCTCTCAGGAGGTGAAGCGCTCCGCCGGGGACATCCCGGGGTCAATGCTCAACCGGGCAGTGGGGGTGCTTGCCAGAGTGTTGCTTGATTATTGATGACGTACCCTATCCCGGCTCCTGAACGATTGTGATACGCTTTCACCGTTCTTCGATGAAATCCTTGATATACGCAGCCCGTGCAGGGCAGATTGTTGAGAAGTCCAACTGCAGTCCTCGAATGTATTTTTGAGGGCTTATTAGAGAGATAGGTCTTGTGGTGCTACCCCACACCCCATGTTTTAAAGTATTCAGGATTTTTCCCAGAAACTCTGCATGCTCTTCATCCTCTGTGTCGATGATTGCCTGTACCAGTTCTACCGGACCCCATCCAATGGTATACTTATTGAAAACAAAACAGAGCAGGCTGCAGAAGTGATTATGGAACTTCTTCAAATCAAATACCGCTATCTCGGACATATAGTGGCTCTGGTACTGTTGAACAACATCCTTCACCAAGTAGTAACTATCGGGATCGGTAAAATCGGTGCAAGAGAAGACATTTTTTAGAAACTGGGGGAGGCAATGCATATCGTAGCAGTAGTTTATCGTCAAGATATGGGCGAATAATGTGACCGTAGAAGATTGTGAACAATCCTCTCGCTTTACATGCTGGAGGTTATTCTCAAGAATATCCATGACCTGGTTCAGCTGCGGTTTCCCGATGAGCTGTGGGAATGATTTCATTGCCAGATTGATGAATGCTGACTGTGCCTCCACGAGGATATCATCGAGATTGTCCTTATCAGACTGATGGACCAGATGGAGCAGAATGTCATTCGTCTGGTTGATACACTTCTCAAACAGTCGCCTCCTCTTCTTATCCTCGGAGATCAATGTTTTTCTGGCGTGATGCCCTACAAGATTTTCTTCGATTTCTTCGGGTGTTGTGCTCTCGGAGGCGTGTTCCTCCCAGCGCCGGAGAATCATTGAATGATACAGCCGTTGTAACTGGCCGAGTGAACCTGCCATCCCCAGGCCAGATGTGCTCTTGCTCGGTTTTGGGATATGGCTGCTTGATGCCCGTTTCTTTGCAGGAGAGCCATCTTCACTCGTTTTTCCATCCTCGGATTTCCCATCAATCCGCTTCGAAAGCCCGATGAGGATTGCATGGATATCCGTGGTGTCCAGAGTGGCATCATGGGTTAACCGGTCCGCCATTTCTTTAAGAGGTTCTTTCGATCCGGGAATCGCGCGGATGTAAGCTTTCCGATCATAATAGATCCTCCTTCGGCCGGATTTTCTGTTTGATGAGATAAGAAGTTCTGTGGGAATTCCTTTGGGCAACGAGGTGATCGTGCATGTTCCGCTGCTCAGGTCGGACATATAATCGACCGGATTGGGGATTCCCTCAACCCTACAGTGTACAGATGTGTGTTCGGAGAGAGGTTCGGTATGGACCTCAATTGAATGTGAAAGATCGTTATAGGCAGCGGAGTAGATCCGAAGCACGGGGGGAAAACTATGGGATGGTTCGAACCCCTCCCCAGATGCAAGAAGGGTGTCGATATCAGCGACGGGTTTCTTCTCGATCCGATCGAGGATCTTCTTCGCCTGGATTCCCTTAAAGAGTATGGCACATTCCACATTTCCGTGATCTGCTGGTTCGAGGAGGGCGCTCTGGGTCATGTTAGGCGACCCGATCAAAAGATGCTGTTCTTTGCCTTTCAGGGAGAGTATCTTTGAGTGGAAGGTCCGCGAATAATTGTCCTTGAATGCCGCTTCGACGACCTCGTAGGGTATCCCACGCCTCGTGGAAAACTCGGTATACGGTGTGAGGTCTATCAGGTTGTGGTTGCCGTTCTGAAGGGCTATCTGGATCCGACTGATTGTTGCCTGATCTGCAATCGTCTGGAGAACACGTGCATCAGGCGCAAAAAAGGGGGCCAATAGGAACACTTCAGAAAAGGAGTCCTGATCAAGATTTTCAAGCATCAATGGCAAAATCGGCGACCGCATATTATGCAGAATAATGCAGTCGGCATTGGAGGCCTCATCGGCGGGTGAGGGCAGACTACCAAGCAGGTGCTGAATCGTGCTGACTGCTCTGGGATCGTGAATGTATTTCTGGTGAATAAGTTGCTGGAAGAAATCCTTCACAGATTCGATGGTCGAATCAACGTTTTCAGGGGAGTATTCCACCTTTGCAACCATCTCAGCATTTCTGGTAAAACCAGTCATGGTGAGATTGGCACTTCCGATGTATACCGTTGCTGTACTTTTCTCCGTTGAACCGAAGAGGAAGATCTTGGGATGGAAAACACCATGAGGAAGGTATATAGGGATGAGATGATAGTTCCGGCCCGTATCATTGGTGCTTCTTTCCATTGACTGAACATACTGTTGTCCGTCGACGAGGACGATAATCTCGGAAAACGGATTGTTTGAACGGATTTTGTGGAAGAGAAACTTATCGAAAAAGTATGGGTCGAAACAGAAAGTTGTGAGAACGATGATATCATTATGACGTTGCCGCTCAGTGAATTCGGCAATGAGATTTATTGTATCTTCTCGAGCCATTCCAATCCCTTCTTCGTCACTCTCAGATTTCCTTCGTCAGTCTGCTCAATGAATGCAAGATCCTGGAGAAGCGTTCGTATACTCTGCCACCGGTTATCTCTGGGAGTCATGTGAACAGGATCTCTTGTCGAATAGAGGCGGCCCTCTTCTTCGGTGAAAAGCCAATTCTTTGTCCCATATGCAAACCTTGAGACAGATTCCAGCATGTGTCTGTTCACAATCAAACGGCTGACATGCGACAGAAATGAAATGATATGAATATCTGAACCATTTGCCTCAATGTGAGCAAACAATGTCTCCATGTTGATTAGGTCCGGATTTGAATCATCATCACTGCTGAGATGTGAGTTTAACGGCGGGGTATGGCTGTATCTACGAAAGAGGAGCGAAAGCATCACTACGAAATCTGCAAAGAACTCATCATGCTCTTGTGTCCGTAAACGATTATACAGATCTGATTCGTTGATAGGGGAGTGAAGTGAGGACTTTACACCCGTCCCGTTCAGTTCGCCGGTTCTATCAATGACTTCTGCAAGTGTCGTCTCTTCATCAACCGGGAGGTGCAGCCAATCGCTGATATAAGAAAGGATTCCGCGGACATTCTGGCTATCAATGAGTCGGTTCTTCGGGATTCCCGCATTCTCAATTACAATTAGATGAATATGCTCGAGGAGCTTTTCCAGAGCAAAAACAAAGTACACCCGGAGTTGATGCTGTTCCCAGCAGTGCCGGATCTGGTCGAGTCTGCCAAAAGAAATCTCATCTTTTGTTTCATGGTCCTGGTTAAAGTACACTGCGTCCCAGAGATAGCGTCGCATCTCTCCCATAGGCGGAGAAGCTTCGTCTATGATTTTTAGGAAGAGTAAGAGGGTGTTTCTTCTCCGCAAGTTCTGCTGTCGTATTGTGTAATATTCTGGAGATGGCTCCTCTGTCAACCTATCAATGAAGGCAAGGTCCCCATTGCCCTGCACGTATGCCGCAAACTCTTCATCATCGATATCCCATGAGCACCCCTTCTCCGAAAAGAACCCGAAGAGCAGTTTGGACAGTATCTCCTGCTCGGCGGAGTTATGAGCGATCTGGTCGATACCGAATCCCTCGAAATACTCTCGAAGGTCTTCTTTTCGGAATTCGGTCCGCTTGAAATCGTTGGGATCCAGGAAAGAAAGTGTTCCAGCGAGCTTCTTATTTATGGGTGATATCTGAATCACGTCAAGTTCGTCGGTCCATGCGCATCTGAACACTTCCAGCTGCCGATTATAGTATGTCCGTCCAAATCCATTGATATCAAAATTCAGATTGAATGTCTGGATATCATCCCATGTGTCGGCAAATTTCTGATTATTGTACATGTGCCGGATATTTGGGGAATTGCAGTCTCCGTTGTTTTGGGTTAACTTGCCAGGATGAATATCTTCTCAAAATCGTAGGGATCGAAGTTGTCTTTGAACAGGTGTTGATAGTAATATGCCCAGATGGTGTAGTACCGGGCTCTCTGAGTGACCGATGTTATACCGCTGGTATGTTCGGCATCGAGGAAGATGTGGTGGCTCCATAAGCCGAGTGCATCACGGAGCATTGAGCTCGAAGGAACGCGCTCGGACCATGCAATGGATACCTTGTCAGTGTATTGCATGTCTAACGTGGGTATACTCGGTTATCATTAGTTAATTCTCCGAAAAGTGCCTGTAAATGACCCTGAAGCAAAAAAATAGATTATTGAAGGCTTTTTTCAATTTTTACTCAGTTATCCTTCGGAACACTATGAGTTGATTGAGCGGTAGAACCCCTCTGAGTATTCGTGTATGGGATGTGTTGACGGAGAGCGTTCAGCGGTCAGGAAATCCGCCGCCCCGCTGCGCATCCGTCGCCTCCCAACCCACCCCAGCGTTGGCAGGCCGCCTGGTTCTCCTGGAGCGGCGGCGTATCGGTCCCCCTGCTCGTTCACCTCCCGGCGGGACTCCTCCATCGACCAGAAGGCCACCATCCCGGCCGCACCTGGTCGTAGGTGCCCCACCAGGAGGATCCGGTTGATCCCCCGCCAAGACCCCCCCTCCATGGTGTAAAATGGAATGGTGCGGGGCGCAGATCCAGAATACCTTTTTTTTATCCGCCGCCTGAAATGTGTCCCTATGGCACCATCCGATATAGAAGAAAAAGGTCGGGAGTTCTTCGCCGCCGATTTATTCGCAAGGGAGAACGGTCTTGAACTTGTCGCCGTATCCTCCGGGCGGGCCACGGTCTCGATGCAGGTCGCTGACCGTCACAGGAACAGCCACGGGACGGTCCATGGCGGCGCCCTCTTCACGCTTGCCGATGTTGCGTTTGCACTTGCATCCAACTCCCACGGGATCGATGCTGCGGCGATAAATGCCCATATCACATATATGACCGCTGCAAAGGACGGAGTTCTTACGGCCGAAGCAGAGGAGTTCGGGCTCAACCCGAAACTTGCCTCTTACACCGTCACCATCACCGATGAGGAAGGAAGAAAGATCGCCATCTTCCAGGGTATGGTCTACCGGAGGACGCCCCGTCCCTCACCGGAATATCAATAGACCTGACATTTTTCGAATTGAACAGTCTCAATAGAATAGGGCGAGGGGTGGGATTCAGATCCACAGACCCCTTCGGGACGGGATCGAAAGCAATACACCTTCACCTGACGCGGTTTTCCATTCAATCCGGCGCGGAGGTAGTATCATGGACCAATATCTCGACCCAACCTCGACCCCGTCAACCGGGTCCATCTCAAACGCTACGTCCGGCATCTCGGACCCGGGCACCTCTCGCCGCGCCCCATCGAAAATTCGGCGGTCCTATTACTTCCTCCAGCCCAACGGCAGCCGGGCGCGTCTGACTTCGACCTGTCGCCGGACATGAGCCCGGTATATCCGGGCGGCAGGTCACGAAGACCCATTACGGCTTTACCATCAACCCCGCCACCGCCGAAGCCGCCAGTGGGCAAACCTCACTCTCCGACCTCTGGATCGACAACTCGCCCCAGGCACACGGCCAACCATGTGCCGAGGTCGAGATAATCAATCCCGCCACCGCTACCGCCCTGGACAATGGCCTCAAAACCATCATGGAATGGGGCCGGGGCAACCCTCCCCCCGCACAATCCGCCGCCCCATCCCCCATAGTCATCCAGCCCCTCGCACAAATCCAGGCTGAACTATCCGAAATCCGGCAGGCCCAAACACGGGTGCTATCCTCCGGTGGGGCGTAGGCCGCCCGCCCGTGAGTGGGGGTGAGGTTGCGCCCGCTACGGTGCTCACCGAGAAGTTGCATACACTCCGCCTTTTTTATCACATCTATGTCAATCGAACCTCAAGACGACTCAGCTGTACAGGAACATTCTGTATAAACACGGTGAAATGTCCCACGTAGTCTCAAGCAGGGTATCTTGAAATTCGGCTTTTCGGTATGGAATTGTTTCCAACAAAATTTGCGGCTTCTTTGGGTAAACGAGCCACTCCAATACGATAATGGTCCTCATTCCCCCCGTTTGGACACCCTTTTTAATTACAGTGATAAAATTTGATATGTCTGGCAAGAAATTGGATTGCGAACGTGGAAGGGATAAATCATGGACATGGATAAAGATGCTTTGCGATTAGAAGATTGGAAAATGACAAAGGACCGGATAAGCCATTTTGATGATGTAATTATACGGCTGAGAATTCAAGGAATCCCTATTGCATTATCCATAATGGTCTTGGGGGCGTTACTTTTACCTTTTTTGAGCAATGAAACAGTCCCCTTTCTCGGTTGGAATGCATCCAGTTTACCATTTCTAGCGGCTGCCTTGTATTTGTTTCCGATATGTCTTCTCGATATAGTTCACTATAAACTGCTTGTTCATGCCGTTCAACATGCACTTGACATCGAAAAGGAACCCCCATTTGAAGGCACCCTTCAAATAACCGGACAATTGACAAATCCGTGGTACACACGAATTCATACGACAGTTGCAATAATCATTTATCTAGGAGGTCATCCCAAAACCCGGTAGATCATGATGCCACATGCAAAAAGGACGAGTCCGATGAATGATCCCTCTTTTCGCTCATGCCTGGGGACTATTTTCTTAAACGCTTCAATCCAACTGAAAAATCGTTCAACAGCTCCCCTTTTCTTGTAAAGATCCAAATCGAACTGTTCCGCTCTTCTGTTCTCTGGATCTTTCGTGTTTCTTTTATTAATGGGAATGTTGGTTTGTATTCCGTTCTGGTTGTTGTATGTCCTTATTTCCAGCGTATCGTAGGCAGCATCTGCTGTTATCGTTTTTACCTTGAGTTCTTTTTCAGAAGGAGCAAATGCTTCGATGGTCGGTTTATAGAGCCTGGAATCATGAATATTTGCTGGAGATACAACACACGACAGGGGCGTACCGTTTTGATCGACCAGCACACTCAGTTTGTTCCCTTTTACTTTTTTATAGCCATCAAATCCGATGATCCCCCCTTTTTTGCAGGAATAGATTTTGTATCAACAAAACAATGAGAGAGATCAACTTTTCTTAGGTCGTATCCTTTTTGGAGGAGCTCTAGAAATATATCCTGGTAGATCCCATTTTCGCTAAGATAGTGATGAAATCTGTGTACCGTGGACTTTGTTCCATATTTTTTCGGAACATCGCTCCATGTACATCCTGTTGTAAGGACAAACAAAATTCCATTCATTAATTGACGAAGATCGGATCGCGGTCGTCCGGTATGAGGTTTCTGAGGCGGCAGATGGTTGCTGATGATCGCCCAGAGGTCGTCATCGATCTCGCTGAATGCCACGACACAAAGGTTTCATTGTAAATGTTTTATAATTATAGAATGAGACCCCAGCACTCACTTTTGGGATATGCTCTAGCAATAATTGTGATGGGTTTGAGTGTTTTTGGCTTTCTTTTGGACAGTCCCTCCGTCGAAGAGAACAGTGTAAATCTTACAGATTCAGGGAATTCAGATCTTCAAACTGTCTATTATCTTTCAGAGTCTTCCAAACCGATTGGCGATCAAAATGCGTCTGTGAATGTGGAAAACTACAAGAAAATCGTTCCAATTTTTCAGCAGTTTTTGCATAAGGGATGTTGAATCCCTACTCAGCATGAACTCGAATATGTTTTACAAAGAGTGGAATTCGGACATCCTCTATCCCGTGCCGGGCAGGTGGTGTGCCCACGGCTTGTCGTCCGTGGATTACCATCGCCCCACTGTTCACGAAAGCCATGAAGATTCGATTTAAGGCAGGATCACCTTTTTGTCGATATTCCCATAAGTTTTCTTAGAAAGTGCCGCAAATCGAATCTGTGAAGGTTATCGGTACCGTGCGGGTATGGATATCTCGCATTTTCGGACTTACTTTCAAAAATAGGTTAAATAATAGGGTTCTTTAAGCCCCAGGCGAGATTTGAACTCGCGACCTGCTGATTACAAGTCAGCCGCTATGCCTCTAAGCCACTGGGGCGCGATTGCATCACTCTGTTGGTTGTTTCTCATAAAAAATATGGCGATGGTGTTCTTCTTCTGCGACACCCGCCGGGAAGGATGGGCGCCAGAATCCTCACCGCTTTTTCCCCCGACCTGCCGGAACAGTCCCATATTCCGTGCACCTGACCGTCATCGGGTGGAACCCGCCCTTATAATACACCTGCACCTCGACCTCCTCTCCCCTGCCAAAGCGCAGGTTCTGCCGGTCGTATATCTTCTGAACATGCCTGAGATTGTTCTCCGAGAAATATGACCGGAGTCTCTCAAGAAATGCGATCTCCTGACCGAGAAATGCCTTTTCGTATTCAATCACGTCGTCGGCAATCGTTCGTGCCTCGCTGACATCGATCTCTCTTTCATATTCTCCGTGGAGGTTCAGACCGCTGATCTGTCTCCAGTCCACGTTCCCCTCTTCATCTGCCTCCCGGTGGAGCATATAGGGATAGATCCTGCAGATCTTCATCCGCCTCTCATAGATGGTGCAGCGGTTGTGCTGTAAAAAAACACATCCACCATCATCCCGGGTCCTGAGAGCATAACCCGGAGCGTAAAACCGACCATTCTGATCGCAGAACTCGAAATCCGGTGCAGGTACCAGTGCCCCCTCATCAATTGCCAGCACCCTCTCTGCATCATCATCAAGGAGAAAGACGTGATCATTGAATTCACGGGTGCAGCACCTGCCGCAACAGGTGCAGGAGAATCCGACATCCATTATAATGGCAATGAGTTCTTCCTCAGGGTAGGCTTCAAGCTCCTGGAGTTCAGAGGTATAGGATGCGATCAGAGAGGTGATCCTGTCGGCCTGCCGCACAACCATCCATTGTTCTTGTGTTTTGGATCACGTATTTGTATGCCTATGGTCATCTCTCCGGACCACACCGGGGATGATCCCGCTCCGCCGTATTGACCCGGTGGATGATCGTGAAGCGGAGAAGTATGTTGGAGCATTCTGACTCGCTTCCCGGCAGAAAGGTAACCGTTTTTCTTCAGTGCCTGAAGAGAGCCATATTCCTTTATCAACTCAGCAGATACGTTATCCATCTTCTATTTTCAGGTATGTTCTCCGGGCCGCAAGCAGGAAAAATATATATACTGGATAATCATTTAGGACATCCTGTAGTTGTCTGCATGACCCGGGGGGGAGAGACGGTCTCTGCACAAATGCGGTGAAATGGGGTTATCCTCCATTGGGTGTGCGTACTGGTACGAGTTTCCATAAATCCGGTTTATTGGGGGGGAAATACTATCATGAAGTCAGAAGCGGTTCTCTACCGCAATCCAGACTCACGGACACATTCACGTATCTTACTGAACCGGGCGGCGATCTGCAACGGAGGTCGTTCTCTTGCTGCCATCCCGTGTTTCAACGAATCCATCACAATCGGTACGCTGGTGATCAAGGCCCGACGGTATGTTGATGATGTCCTGGTTATCGATGATGGTTCAACCGACGATACCCAGAATATCGCCCGTGATGCAGGTGCTCTTGTGATCCGTCATCTGAATAATTCTGGAAAAGGGGATGCTGTCCGTTCAGCACTTGAATATGCACGGATTGAGGGCTACGATTATCTGATCCTTCTCGATGGTGACGGTCAGCACAACCCTGAAGAGATCCCTGACCTCCTGGCACCATTGAAATGCGGGCAGGCAGATGTGGTCATAGGGTCTCGTTTCCTCGATACAAAGAACGATATTCCAGTGTATCGGAGATTTGGACAGAGTATTCTCACTATGATGACGAATGTGAATTCTAATTCGACAATTACTGATTCACAGTCAGGTTTCAGGGCACTTGGAAAGAATGCAATCTCTCTCTGGGACGCCGACTCAGATGGATATAATATTGAATCAGATATGATTGCCTCAATTACCGGTCAGGGGCTATCAATCCGGGAGATCCCGATATCGGTAAAATATGACGTCCCGAACAAGCATAAAAAAAATCCTTTGACGCATGGACTCGGCGTATTCAAAAAAATTGTGTGTGATATCGGGTATCAGAGGCCACTATTTTCGTTTGGAATTGCCGGAGCCCTGCTTGTGGTTGCCGGTCTGTTCTCAGGCGTGATTGCATTGTCCTCGTACGTGGCACTGGACGCAATCCCGGTTGTGCCGTCGGTGTTCTGTGGACTGTGTATGGTCACCGGGCTGATGCTGCTGATTTCAGGGGTGACTCTGAATTATATCAGTCATCACTTCATCCAGAAATCACCGGTCGGACAGAAAAAAGTGTGAATAAGGACTCTTATACCGCTGCAAGGAGTGGTGAGTACCACTCCCTGTTCTTTGCATACCATGCGCAGGTCTGTTTTATGGCATCCATGAACGGGTAGTGCGGTTTCCAGCCCAGCTCCCTCATCCTGGAGCAGTCGAGGGCATATCTGAGATCGTGACCGGGCCTGTCCTCTACAAACCTGATGAGTGTTTCCGGTTTTCCCAGTATCTGGAGGATCGTCCGCGCGATCTCGAGGTTTGTACGTTCGTTGCCGCCCCCAATATTGTATATGCCGCCGTTTTTCCCCTTTTCAGCCGCACAGGCAATACCGTCGCAATTGTCCATGACATAGATCCAGTCCCGGACATTGAGGCCATTCCCGTAGATCGGCAGGGATTGATTCTGCATTGCCCGGAGGATCAGCACCGGTATGAGTTTTTCCGGGTACTGATATGGCCCGAAATTGTTGGAGCTCCGGGTAATGATGGTGTCCAGCCCATAGGTGGTATGATATGCCTGGACCAGCATCTCCGCCCCCGACTTGCTGGCCGAATAGGGGGAGGAGGGACTCATCGGGTCACCCTCTCGAGAAAACCCGATCCTGATGCTGCCGTAGACCTCATCGGTGCTCACCTGCACAAACCTTGACACCTCATGGTTCTGTGCATGTTCGAGGAGGGTATGGGTGCCGATGACATCGGTCCTGACGAACACCCCGGCATCGGTGATGGAACGGTCCACGTGCGTCTCGGCAGCAAAGTTGAAGAGGAGATCGCAGTCCCCGATCCGGGCCACATCCTCCTTTGAACAGATATCGCCTTTAATAAAGGAGATCCGGTCACTTACGTCTGCAAGATTCTCTTTTCTCCCGGCATAGGTCAGCTTGTCCAGCACCACGATCTCGCTGTCCGGACGGGTGTCAAGCATTTTCCGGACAAAATTACAGCCAATGAAGCCGGCGCCACCGGTAATAACTATTTTCATGGTCATTGTCTCCTGAATCAGATTATCACATTTGAATTGTCGCCGATAACGAACCGTCGTCCACCAGGAAGCCTTCCATCCCTCTCGATGGTCACATTCTTGCCGATCAGGCTCTCAACGATCCGGTCGGCATTCCTGATTACCGATCCCTCCATCACGATTGAGTCCTCGATCTCGGTATTCGAGAGAATTGAGCCGTTGCCGATGCTGGTATAGGGGCCAAGGTATGCGTTTGAGATGATACAGTCGTCTCCGATAATCACCGGCCCTTTAATGACGGAGTTGTCTTTAATCACGGTGTTTCGCCCGATCTTGCATCGGCCTGAGATGGTGCTGTTCTCCACGGTGCCGGGAGAGGATCCGTTTCCGTTCATCGATCCAAGGGTATCGAGGACAAGGCGGTTTGCATCGATAAGGTCTTCCGGTTTTCCGGTATCCTTCCACCACCCCTCCACAAGATCATAGGTGACCCTGTGTCCCTGCAGGATCAGCCAGTGGAGGGCATCGGTGATCTCCAGTTCCCCCCGCCATGAGGGGGCGATATTGTCAGATGCCTCGAATATTCTCGGAGACAACCCATAAATCCCGACAATACAGAGATTTGAAGGGGGGTTTTTCGGCTTCTCGAGAAGCTTGAGGATCACCTTCTTCTGTTCATCCACCAGAGCAACCCCATAATGTTCAGGGTTGTGGAGCTTTGTGAGCAGCAGACTGGCCTCTGCCGGGGATGTCCTGAAATCATCGACAAATCCCTGTATCCCTCCCCGGAGAATGTTGTCTCCGAGATACATGATAAAACGGTCATCGCCGATGAACGGTTGTGCGATCTTCACCGCGTGTGCAAGTCCCCTCGGTGAATCCTGTTCGATAAACTCGATATCCGCTTCAAAGCCATGGTTATTCACCTCATGCTGGATCTGCTCCTTGTTCGGGCCGACAACGATGCCGATGGAATGAATTCCGGCATCAATGAGATCCTGGATGCAGTAGAACAGGATCGGCTTGTTTGCTATCGGAATCAGTTGTTTCTGCTGCGAATAGGTCAGCGGCCGGAGTCTAACACCATGGCCGCCTGCAAGAATCAGGCCTTTCATGCGTCCCCCACTGCCAATACAGATCCATCTTATATATAATGTTATCTAATGGTGGCCGGTTTTGAAAGTCTGTTTCAACCGAATTTTTTTGAAAATAGACAGACTCTATAGATATCGTCCCTGGATGGTTTTTTTATACCCGGATGCACCGGGTGCTCTGAATCCCTCACCCTGAAATCAATTGACCAGGGATGAGTGTGACTAAAATAATAGCGATCCTTGAAAGCGGAAGTTCAAAAAAGGAGGCAAGTCAGTCTCAGAAAAAAGACACATGTTTACGGGGGGGACGTGTCGCTGAGACTCCTTTTTCCTCCTTACTATCAGTTGCATATACTGAAATATAAAGATTTGGGTTTGGCATGGATGGTTTAAAATAATAATTCCACCTATAATCGGTTTTCAGAAAAATTAGTTACTAAAATGATGAATATGTTATTTTCTTTCTCCTGCAGTTCTTCTACAGGATTATGCATACCCCGTAATCTCATAGTCAATTTCACTGCTGCTCCGTGCGCATCCCTCGCCATGTTTGAGGAACTCATCGATGTTTTTCTTGAGGAGTGCCGGAAATGCCGCTCCCACAAGTTCCTGAACCGGTTTTCCTGAACAGAAAAATTTGAACGTCGGTGTCTGACGGACGGCATAGCGTTCGACTGTCCAGGGATTGGTGGATACGTCCAGTCTGGCAAAAAGAATGCGTCCCGCATATTCTCCGGAAAAATCGCGGAAGTAGGGTTCAATCTGTTTGCAGAACGGGCATGTCGGGCTGTGAAACATCACAATCGAGGGGAGTTCACCCCTCTCGATCCGTGTCTCCCATGTGCTGTCTGTGAGGTCTTCTACAATCGTCGTCTCATCCATTGGGATCGAAAAATACAGTGCGCCGAATAATTTTAGTGTATCGGTGTCTCTTCGTGAATGAGATGATTGATGATACTCTCGCAGATATCTCCCGAATATTCCCCTATCCTGCGTATGCTGTCGGATATCGAGACCAGCGCCGTCGCCGTGGCGGCATCATAGTCGAGTGCATGGGTGTTGATCGCCCGCGCCTGTTCTTCGAGGTCTTCGACATGCTGGATGGTTGCGTTTGCCGTCTTGATATCCTGTGAGAAAAGCGATTCGATGGCCCGGTCAAATATGGAGGATGCAGTGGTGCTTGCATCGTCGATCATTGTGATGATATCACATTTCTGGTCTGTCATCGTAAGTCCGATGGAACTGCGTGCGATGCGGGTGCCGTGATCGCCGATCCGCTCGATGATCCGTGCAATCAAAAAATATGTCAGTGCCATCTGCGGACTGACGTTCATGCGCCGTGAGAGGTTGGCGTCGTTCAGCACCAGGTTCGCCTGCCGCGCAATCAACCACTGGAGGCGGTCGACATCATTGTCGCGCGCGATCACATCCTCGGCAAGCGCCGTATTGCCGGACTTCAATGCCTCCACGCTGTCCTGGTGCATCCCTCTCGCCAGTACCGCCATCCTGCGTATGGTGTTCTGGAAGGGCATCTCAGAGGGGTTGAGCAGGT
This sequence comes from Methanofollis fontis, assembly GCF_004297185.1. Lineage (NCBI taxonomy): Archaea > Methanobacteriati > Methanobacteriota > Methanomicrobia > Methanomicrobiales > Methanomicrobiaceae > Methanofollis > Methanofollis fontis. The sequence goes on along the minus strand of NZ_PGCL01000003.1, from coordinate 305,185 downwards.
CCTTGATCCGGATCGAGGTCTCGGTCTCCTCCACGACCTCCTGTCCAATTGCCATCTGGGTGAAATCGCGCACACGCATCCGGATTTTTGGGGGCAACCGCCCCTGTGCCGTCAGGGTGATCACCGTATAGCCCGCGATGTATGCGCTGATCAGGCATCGCAGAATGAATATCTGGTCGGTGGTTGCATTCACCTGAAACGTCTTTTCGCGTTGTACGGCTTCTACATCGATTTTGGGGGTGACCAGGAGTGTCCCGTCCTGCTGGACGATCAGTCCGACCGGATCGTTCTTCGCAATCTTCGAGGATTTTATCCATTCCTTGGGGAGAGAAACAATATATGATGAACCGCCCGTGATCTGAACCTTGCGGATTTCCATTACTACTCAATGGTGTGGTGCCGAGATATATACCTATTCAAAAACTATATACGAATCAATACTTTCTATCGAATATATTCCGAAACATAGTATAATTCGGTTTGAATTATACTGTCTCCGCCCGATTTTTACATGGTGAAAAACCGTGGAGAGTAGAAACCCCGGATTCCTTGCATTGCCAATACTTGCACTGGTAATTGTAGCCATTTTCTTTACCGGTTGCGTTGGAAACGGCGGTGACACGACACCGACGACTCAGAGTATCTCGGTCACCGGTTCGACCACCGTCCTCCCGATCGCCCAGATGGCCGCCGAGGCATTCATGGACGCCAACACCTACGCCGACATCCAGGTGAGCGGCGGCGGTTCGAGCGTCGGTGTCCAGGCCGTCGGTGAAGGCACCGCCGATATCGGTATGGCCTCCCGCGACCTGAAGGACTCTGAGAAGGAGAAGTACCCCGACCTTGTTCAGCACATCGTCGCCCGTGACGGTATTGCAATCATCGTCCACCCCTCCAACTCCGTCGATGTCCTCACCGAGGACCAGGTGAAGTCCATCTACCTCGGCGATATCACCCGCTGGAATGCGGTCGGCGGATCCGACCAGGCAATCGTTGTCGTCGGGCGTGACAGCGCCTCGGGCACCCGCGAATTCTTCCACGAGAGTGTCATGGACAGGGAAGACTTCACGCCCAACCAGCTCGAGAAGAACTCGAACGGCGCAATCCAGCAGACCATTGCCCAGACCCCCGGCGCCATCGGCTATGTCGGTCTCGGCTACATCGACGACACCATCAAGGCCGTGAAGATCGATGTCGACGGCACGCAGGTCACCCCCTCCGTCGAGACCGTTGTCGCCGGCGAATACCCGATCGCCCGCTCCCTGAACATGTTCACGAAGGGCCAGCCCACCGGGCTTGCACAGGACTACCTGGACTCCATCATGAGCGCCGGGGGACAGGCGATCGTCGCTGATGAGGGCTTTGTGCCGGTAAAATAGGTCTCCTGTCTATGGCAGAACATTTCAGGGGCCGGACGGGTTCTGGTCCAATGACACCCATTATTTTTCTTGTGCTGGTGAACGGTATATGACAGACGATTATCAGAACATATCCCGCTCCCTTGTGCCGACCTTCAGGAACGGGGGGATGAAGGAGACCATTATCCGTTCGATATGGTTTTTTACAGCTTCATTTGCCGTGCTTGCTGTGTTTTTCATCATCTTCTTCCTTCTGCGGGATGCGGTGCCGGCATTTGAGTCGATCGGGATATGGAACTTCATCAGCGGGAGCACCTGGAATCCGACCGGTGCCGAACCCGCATATGGTGTGTATCCCCTGATCGTCGGCACGGTACTGGTCACCATCGGGGCAATGGTGGTGGCGGTGCCGCTCGGCATCGGGAGTGCACTATTCATCGCAGAACTTGCGCCCTACCGGTTGCGTTTGATCGCTAAACCGGCGATTGAACTTCTGGCCGGCATTCCTTCTGTGGTCTATGGTTTTTTTGGCCTGATCGTCCTGACCAACTGGCTCCGCATCTCCTTTGATACCCCATCGGGCGAGAGCTGGCTTGCAGGTTCGATCCTTCTGGGCGTCATGGCGCTGCCGACGATCATCTCGGTATCCGAGGATGCCCTTTCGATGGTGCCGGCGGCCTTCAAGGAGGGCTCTCTGGCGCTCGGCGCCACCCACTGGCAGACGATCAGCCGTGTGCTCGTGCCGACGGCGCTCTCCGGGATCACCGCCTCGATCATCCTGGGGATGGGACGCGCCATCGGCGAGACGATGGCCGTGATCATGGTCTGCGGCAATGCGGCGATCATCCCCGACCCGATCACCAATGTGCTCTCGCCCGTGCGTACACTCACCGGCACCCTGGGTATCGAGATTGGTGAGGTGGCCGTCGGGAGCATGCACTATCATGCACTCTTCGGCGTGGCCGTCGTGCTCCTCGTGATCACCCTCATCGTCAATCTGGCCGCCGTCGCAATCATGAAGCATATCAGGTCTCGCCAGCAGGCGGTGAGCCGGGCAAAGAAGAAATCGGTCATGGATTCCGAGAACGTGCGCCTGGCGTTCCGGGCAGTCCTGGTGATTGCCGCCGTGCTGTTCGTCTTCCTGCTCCTGCCGCCGGCGGTCGCAGCTGCCGTTATCGTCCTGCTTGCCGGGATATACTTCGTCCGGGACCGCCTCCCGGCAAAACATTCACAGTCGGTTGCATTCGCCCTGATCGTGCTCTCGATCGGGCTGGTGCTCTGCGCCCTTGTGATCATACTCTCCTATATCATCGTCAACGGTCTGCCGGCCATCTCCTGGGAATTTTTGACCCAGCCCCCGCGTGACCTCGGGCGGTCAGGCGGCATCTTCCCGGCGATCGTCGGCACGCTCTATCTGGTCGCCGGTGCGATCGCCTTCGCCCTTCCCATCGGCATCGGGGCTGCGATCTATCTCTCCGAATATACCCGCGAGGGCCGGATCACCGGGATCATCAGGACCGGCATCGACCTCCTGAACGGCATGCCCTCGATCGTCTTTGGTCTCTTCGGGTTCGCCTTCCTGGTGCTCTTCCTGAACTTCGGCGTCTCGCTGCTGGCAGGCATGATCACCCTGGGGCTGATGATCCTCCCGACGGTGATCAGGACCACAGAGGAGGCCCTCAAGAACGTGCCCGGATCGATCCGTGAGGGAAGCCTGGCCCTCGGGGCGACGAAATGGCAGACGATCCGGCGTGTGGTGCTCCCGCCCGCCCTGCCCGGCATCCTCACCGGCACGATCCTCTCCATCGGCAGGGCGGCGGGCGAGACCGCTCCGATCCTCTTCACCGCCGTGGTCTTCTCAAAACGCTTCCTGCCGACATCGGTGTTTGAACCGGTGATGGCCCTGCCCTATCACCTGTTCATCCTCTCGACCAATGTGCCGGGAGCGCAGCAGAACCAGTACGGCACGGCCCTCGTCCTCCTGATCCTGGTGGTGGCCATCTATGCGATCGCCATCGGCGTCAGGAGTCGCTATCAGAAAAATATGAGGTGGTGATTTTCCAATGACCGAAACAGCAGTCATCAGCACACGAAACCTGAACCTGTATTACGGCGAGCATCATGCCCTGCAGGACGTCGATATCTCCTTCGCACGCAACCGGGTGACCGCACTCATCGGTCCGTCCGGGTGCGGCAAATCCACCCTCATCCGCTGCCTCAACCGGATGAACGACCTTGTGGACAATGTTCGTATCGAGGGCGAGATCCTCTTCGAAGGGGCGAACATCAATACCCCGCAGACCGATGTGGTCAGCCTCAGGAAAAAGGTCGGCATGGTCTTCCAGAAACCGAATCCCTTTCCAAAGTCCATCTATGAAAATATCGCATATGGACCGAGAATACATGGGATAAAGGATAAAAAAATCCTTGACGGGATCGTGGAGCAGAGTCTCCGCGATGCCGCTCTCTGGGATGAGGTCAGCGACCGACTCCATGCCTCGGCCCTCGGTCTTTCGGGCGGTCAGCAGCAGCGCCTCTGCATCGCCCGCACCCTTGCCGTCGGGCCCGAGGTGATCCTGATGGACGAACCCTGCTCGGCCCTGGACCCGATCGCAACCGCAAAGATCGAGAACCTGGTCGAGGAACTGAAGAAGACCTATACCGTGATCATGGTCACCCATAACATGCAGCAGGCGGCGCGGGTGAGCGATTATACCGGGTTTATGTACCTCGGAAAACTCATCGAGTTCGGGGAGACCACCGGGATCTTCGAGGCACCGCGGGAAGAACTGACAGAGAACTACGTGACGGGAAGATTCGGATAGGTGCAGAAAGCATGAGCGATAAATTCCACGAAGAACTCAAACTACTACGGCGAGAATTCACCGATTACAGCAAATTTGCGGCAGATATGCTGAAGGACGCCATGAGGGCGCTCCAGGACGCCGATAGCAATCTCGCCGCCGACGTCAACGCACGCAAGCGCAGACTCTCCGACCTCTCCGATCACTTCGACGAGCGTCTGCTCACCCTCATTGCCCTCTATCAGCCGATGGCGCACGACCTGCGGACGATCGTCTGCACCCTCAAAATGAACGTGGGCTTCTACCGGATCGGGCGTTATGGAAAGGACGTCGCCATCCTCGTGCCCGACTTCGCCTCCGGGCATCTCGGGCGGATGCTCAACCTGCCCCATATGGCCGAAATGGTGTTTTCAATGATCGATGACGTGATTGCCGCCTATGAGAGCGGGGATGTCGCACGCCTCGACGATTTTTCGACCAGGGACGACTGTGTCGACGATATGCGCTACTCGGCCTTCAGGGAGGGCGTCACCTACATGATGGAGGACCCGAGAAACATCAACCGCTGCATGGACTACGTGATGGTCGCCCGCTACCTGGAACGGTGCGGCGACCACTGCTGCACTATGGCCGAACGGATCCACTATATGGTCACCGGTGAGCGGGTGGAGATCAGCTGAGGCTTTGCCCTCCCTTTTTTGAACTCAGGTCTCTGACAACTATCCCGCCGGAACGGCAAGGAATATGCTGAGCACGAGCAGGATGGCGATGAGCACGATCACGAGCAGCGCCGTCCTGATGATGAAGCGCCGGGCCGCCACCTGCTCATAGTACTCCCTGGGCCCGATCTGAAGGGTGAGGGTGGCGATCAGCGCTCCGGCCACCATGCCGATGACGTTCTCCAGCACCAGCACCGTCGAGGGGAGGAGGAACTCCTGCATCATGACAAGGGCGATGCCCATCACGGCCGTCGGGGGAAGGAGGGCGGCGGCGATGGCGACGCCGGCGATGAGGTCAGACATC